>NZ_JAAAHR010000229.1:0-11936 GCF_009908215.1 Nonomuraea sp. K271
GCGGAGGTGAGGGCCGAGGCGAGGGCGCGGCTGAGGCCGCCGGAGCCGACGCAGCACAGCGGGGTACGGGTGGCCGCGTCGGCGAGCAGCAACCGCCCGAGCCCCCTGATGTGCTCGTCCGTCACCGCGTCCGCGACGAAGGCCGCGTCCCCGGCCCTCGCCCGGTAGTCGTCCTCCGACGGCGACGCGGGCAACCATCCGGTACGTCCCGCGCCCTGCTCGGCCAGGCGTACCCGCAGGTCGGCCTCCGTCGCGGGGGTGACCGGGTGGTCGCGCGCCGGCGGGTAACGGTCGAGCCGGTGGACCTCGTCGCCCGTGCGTACGAAATGGTTGGCGAACCACGTGCAGCGGCCCAGCTCGGGCTGCGCGGCCAGCACCGGCACGGGACCCCGTGCCATGCCCGCGCGGTGCAGGGCCGCGACGACGGCCCCGATGCTCCCGCGCTGCGGGGAGGAGTCGAAGGTCGAGCAGACCTTGTACTGGATGACCAGCGGCCGCAGCGCCGCCAGGGCCGTGAAGGCGGGCAGCACCACGGAGGCGGGGTCGGCCGACGTCCGCGCGGTGGTGGCGATGCCGATGACGTCGTCCCGGTCGTGCAGGTGCGCCACGTCGGTGACCAGCGACCCGGTCAGCCCGAACCTCCTGAACTGCCACAACGCGTCGGTCGCGCCCGTGAAGTCGTCGGCCGCGAAGGCGATGCGCGTCACCGCGGCCTCACTTCCGCACCACCCCGCCGAAGTGCCGCAGCGCCCTGGCCAGCTCGGGCTCGCCCACCTCGGTCAGCGGCACGCCCGCCTCGGCCGCCGCCCACGCCTGCCTCATGCTGGCGATCCCGGCCGCGGGCCCGTCGGGGTGGCCGAGCACGCCGCCTCCCGCGAGGACGAGCAGGTCGCTGGTGCCGGTGCGCTCCAGGGTGACGGGCGCGGTGCCGGCCCACTGGGCGGACGACAACACGGGCAGGCACGGGAAGCCGCCGAGCAGCGGTTCGCGTACGGCCGCCACCGTGCGTCGCACGTCGTCGTCGGTGACGTAGAACTTGCTGTGGAACCCGCCGCAGTGCAGGTGGTCGACCCCCGCCAGGCGGGCCAGCTTCTGGTAGGCGACGTGGGCGATGCCGATCCCGGGATGGCGGAACAGGGCTCCGGTGCCGGTGAGGTGCCCGTGGATCGGCACGCGGGAGTGCCGGCGCAACATCGCGGCCGCGGGGAGGCCGACGACGTTCAGGTTGACCATGACGCAGGTGCCGCCGGAGGCCACGACGAGGTCATGGTGGGCGAGCATCCGGTCGGGTTCGTCGCTGATGTTGAAGGCGTACATCGGCCGCCGCCCGGTCCGCCGTTCGACCTCGTCGAGCGCGGACGTGACCGCGCGCACCCGCTGCGGCAGCGGCGCGGGCGGGCAGTCGCCGTTCACCTCGTCGTCCTTGATGAAGTCGGCCCCGGACAGCCCGAGCTCGACCACCAGGTCCACGTAGTCGGAGGGACGCAGCCCGACGTTGGGCTTGACGATGGTGCCGATCAGCACCCCGCCGGGACGCCTCACCAGCCGCCGTGTGCCCTCCACCGCGAACCGGGCCGGCAGGTACGCCTGCCCGAAGGCGGCGGGCAGGTCGAGGTCGGTCAGTTTCAGCCCGGCCAGCTCCCGCAGCTCGAACAGGTTGCCCGCGACCACGGGGAGCAGGTTCGTGAGCGACGGCCCGGTGTTGTCCAGGGGGAACCCGATCCGCACCAGGCCGGCGGTGAGCGGCCCGTCGCCGGCCGCGCCGGGCAGCGCCTCGGTGACCGGCGGGGGGATCTCGGTCATGCCGAGCACCACCGCGCCGTGCCGGGCGCGCAGTTCGTCGGTCTCGCCCGCGACGCCGACGAACGTGCCGGTGCTCTGCTCGCCCGCGATCGCGCTCACCGCCTGTTCGAGCGGCAGGCGGGTGAGCACGTGGTACGTGGCGACGGTCAGCTCGCGCCCGTCCCCCGGCTCGCGGCCCGCCCCGAGCCGGGCGGCCGGTACGCGCTCCGCTCCGGGCGAGGTGGTCACCGGCTCGGCCGCTCGCCCAGGATCTCCCGGGCCAGGTGTCGCATGGCGAGCGGCGGGCTGGTCAGGATCGGCGCCGTCGCCGGCCCCGTCGCCGGAACCGTACCGGCGACGCGGGCCATGGACGCCTGGGCCAGCACGACCACGTCGACGTCCGCGCCGAGTTCGGCGAGGGCCCGCGCCACGTGCGCGTCGTGGGTGGCGGCGTCGCCGCTCATCAGCGCCTCGAACGCGCCCTGGCACACCCTGGCGGTCAGCTCGATCTCCTTTCCGGCGGCGGCGGCACGCCGGCGTACGAGGTCGGCGGTGGGTTCGAGGGTGGTGGTGAGGGTGGCGAGCACGCCGATCCGGCGGCCGAGCGCGACGGCGCGGTCGGCCATCGGGCGGTCGACGCGGGTCACCGACACGCCGGTCAGCGGCTCGGCGGCCTCGACGGCGGCGCCGATGGAGGAGCAGGTCACCAGGATGTGATCGGCCCCCGCGGCCTCGGCGGAGCCGACGTGACCGGCGACGCGCCGCGCCGTCAGAGGTGTGAGGCGGCCGGCGGCGATGGTGTCCTTGATCAGGCTGTCGTCGACGATGTTGAACGTGCCGACGCCGGGCAGGTGCTCGGCGCACAGCCCGGCGAACACGTCGACCAGCGTCGCCGAGGTGTGGATCAGTGCCAGCCTCATGGTCTCTCCCTGTGGCGGAGGTCGGTGCCGCTTGCTGGGAACGTACTACCGGGATCCGGGATTGTTAAGGGTCTTCATCCGATGAAGTTCGGCTTTCATCGGATGAAGGTCTAGGAAAACGACGGCGCTCGGGGTAGCTTGCGAAACCGTGGCAACAGATCCCCAGCCGGACGCGGCCCGGCACGTCCAGGTCGTCCAGGCGCTCGGCGCGCAGATCGTCGGGGGCGGGCTGGCTCCCGGCACGTCCATCCCCATCGAGGAGGAGCTGGTCGGCGAGCTCGGCGTGGGCCGCTCCGCCGTCAGGGAGGGCGTGAAGGTGCTGGCCGGCAAGGGCCTGCTGGAGACCAGGAGGAGCGCGGGCACCATCGTGCGCCCCCGCGAGTCCTGGAATCTGCTCGACGCCGACGTCCTGAGCTGGCGGTTCATGCCCGAGCCGCGGCCCGGCGACATCCGGGTGCTGGCCGACCTGCGGGTCGCGCTGGAGCCCGGGGCGGCGCGGGTGGCGGCCGAGCGGGCGGACGCGGTGGCCGTCCGGCGCATCGACGAGGCGCTGGCCGCGCTCTACGCCACCGCCGACGACCCCGAGCCGTTCATCGAGGCCGACCTGGCCTTCCACAAGGCGGTGTTCGCCGCGGCGGACAACGACCTGCTGCTCTACGTCTACGACATGATCAGCATCGCCCTGCGGTCCGTACGCCAGGTGCACACCCGTTCGGTCGCCCACAACAAGGAGACGCTGCCCGGCCACGAGCGGGTCGCCGTGGCGATCAGGCGCCACCACCACCGCAAGGCCGAGGAGGCCATGCGCGAGGTGGTCGAGGTCGCCCGCGCCGACGCCGAGCAGCACGTACGGCTCTGCTGCTGACCACCCCATGAAATGAGCGAACACGTGCACGTCCACCTCGACGTCGACGGTCCCGTGGCCGTCATCACCCTGAACAGACCCGACAAGCTCAACGCCATCACCCCCGGCATGGCCGCCGCCCTGCGCGCCGGCCTCGACAGGGTGGACGCCGACCCGGGCGTGCGGGTGGCCGTGCTCACGGGCGCGGGCGAGCGCTCGTTCTGCGTCGGAAGCGACATCGGCGAACTCGACGCGTACGCGACGCCGTGGGAGTTCCGCAACCGCGGCGACTACGGCGACGCCGTACGCGCCCTGCGCAAGCCGGTCATCGCGGCCGTCAACGGCTACGCCTACGGCGGCGGCCTGGAACTGGCCATGGCCTGCGACATCCGGCTGGCCGCAGACACGGCGACGTTCGCCGCGCCGGAGATCAAGCTGGGCTGGATCGGCGGCAGCGGCCAGTCGGCGCTGCTCGCCCACGCCGTCGGCCCGAGCAACGCGGCCACCATGCTGCTGACTGGGGACCCGATCGACGCCAGCCGCGCGCTGCGGTGGGGGCTGGTCACCGACCTGCACCCGAGGGAGGAGCTGCTGCCGGCCGCGCTGGAGCTGGCGGGGCGGATCGCGGCCAGGCCGCCGATCGCCGCGCAGACGGCCAAGGCGAACGTCAGGGCGGCCTACTCGATGCCGCTGGAGCAGGCCATCCGGTACGAGCGCGACCTGCAGACCGTCTGCTTCGCCACCGCCGACGCGGCGGAGGGCAGGGCGGCCTTCGCCGAGCGGCGCGAGCCCGTGTTCGAGGGGCGCTGATGGGCGTACTCGACGGCTACCGGGTGGTCGACCTGTCCATCGCGATGGCGGGGCCGCTGGCCGCCATGCGGCTGGGCGACCTCGGTGCCGACGTCGTCAAGGTCGAGCCGGTGACCGGCGAGTGGCAGCGGCACGCCCTGGCGGGCGGGGCGACGGGCAACCGGGTGAACGCGTCGTTCCTGTCGCTCAACCGCAACAAGCGGAGCCTGGCCGTGAACCTCAAGGCGGACGAGGGCCGGGAGATCGTGCACCGGCTGGCCGCGACGGCCGACGTGTTCCTGCAGAACTACCGGCCCGGCGTGGCCGAGCGGCTCGGCATGGACCACGCCACGATCAGCGCGCTCAACCCCCGCATCGTGTACGTCTCCATGTCGGGCTACGGCGAGAGCGGGCCCTACATGGCGCGGCCCGGCCAGGATCTGCTGCTGCAGGCCATGAGCGGCGCCATGCTGAGCACCGGCCGCGAGGGGGACCCGCCGGCTCCCGCGGGAACGTACGCCATCGACGCCGTCACCGCCTACAGCGCCTTCGAAGGCGCGCTGGCCGCGCTGCTGCACCGCGAGCGCACCGGCGAGGGCCAGCGGGTGAGCGTCAACATGCTGGACGCGGCCGTCGCCGTGCAGATGCAGGAGCTGTCGGTCTTCACGGTCGGCGGGGTGCCGCAGCGCCGCGGGAGCGAGCCGCACGGCCACACCTACATCCGCGCGCCCTACGGCGTGTTCGCCACCAAGGACGGATATCTCGCGCTCGGCATGCCCCGGCTCGACGTGCTGGCCGTCGCCTTCGACCTGCCGGAGCTCGCGGGCATGGACGGCGACGCCGACGGCCACACCAGGCGCGACGAGATCACCGCGCTCGTGGCCCGCCGCCTGCCCTGCCGTACGACGGCGGAGTGGCTGGAGATCTGCGCCCGCCACGACGTGTGGGCTGGCCCGGTGTACGGCTACGCCGACCTGGTGGCCGACCCGCAGGTCCGGCACAACGGCTCGTTCGTCACCTACGAGCACCGCACCGAGGGCACGGTGACCACGCCCGGTTTCCCGTACGGCTTCAGCGCCACGCCTCCCGAGGTGCGCAGGGGCGCGCCGCTGGTGGGCGAGCACACGAGGGAGCTGCTCGGCGAGCTCGGCTACCCGCCGGAGCGCACGGCCGAGCTGCTGGCGGAGGGCGTGCTGGCATGCGAGGACTGACCTGGGACCATCCGAGAGGGTACGCCCCGCTGGACGAGCTGACCCGGCTCGACCTGACCGGCCGGAACCCGTACGGCGCAGTGCCCGAGCCGATCGTGTGGGACCGGCAGCCGCTGGAGGGGTTCGAGTCGGAGCCGATCGCGCGGCTGTGCGAGACGTACGACGTGCTCGTCGTGGACCATCCCGGGCTGGGCGCGGCGGTGGAGGCGCTGGTGCCGATGGAGGAGCTGTTCGAGCCGGATGAGCTGGCGGCCCTGCGCGCCGGGTCGGCGGGCCGCTGCTTCGACAGCTACCGCCTGGACGGGCGCCAGTGGGCGCTGCCGCTCGACGCGGCCACACAGGTGGCGGCCGCGGGGCCGGGCGTGCGGGTGCCGGCGGACTGGACGGAGATGGCGGGGTTCGCCCGGGACGTGCGGATGGTGCTGTGCCTGGGCGGGCCGCACGCGTTTCTCATGTTCTGCGCGCTCTGCTCGGGCGACTTCCTGGACGTGGAGGCGGGGGCCAGCGCGCTGGAGCTGATGGCGGAACTGCTGGCCGCCGCGGACACCAGCATGTCGATGCGCAACCCGATCGGCGTGCTCGACGCGCTGGCGGCGGGCGAGGCCGACTGCTGCCCTCTCCTGTACGGGTACGCCACCTACCCGCTGACCTTCTCCGACGCCCCCGCCTGGCCGGGCCGGCCGCCGGGCAGCGTGCTCGGCGGCACCGGGCTCGCCGTCTCCCGCAGGCGCATCGGCACGATCCGCGAGGCGGTCCGCGCCCATCTGCGCCGCCTGTTGTCGGAGCCGGTGCAGACCGGGCTGTTCCCCGCCACCGGCGGGCAGCCCGCGGCCCGCGCCGTATGGGAGTCCGCCGGGGAGGGCGACAGCTTCTACCGCGGCACCCGGGCCACCTTGGAGGCCGCCTGGGTCAGGCCGCGCTTCCCCGGCTACATCGCCCAGCAGGGGAGGTCGTCCGCGCTGATCCGCGACGGGCTGCTCGCCCGCGTCCCGGCCCGCGACCTGCTCAAGCAGGTGCACCACGAATGGAGGCACAGATGACCACGGCGCTCGTCACAGGCGCCGCCGGGGCGCTCGGCCGCGCGATCGTGCGCCGGCTGACCGCCGACGGCCACCGGGTGGCGGCACTCGACGTCGAGGCCAAGGGGCTCGACGGCGCGCTCCCCCTGGAGACAGACCTGCGTGACCCGGCCGCCGTCGAGGCCGCGTTCGCCGAGACGCGGGCGCGGCTGGGGCCGGTCGGCATCCTCGTCAACAACGCGGCCGTCTATCCGGCCCGGCCTTTTCTGGAGGTGCCGCTGGCCGAGTACGACGACGTGCACGCCGTCAACCAGCGGGCCTACTGGCTGGCGGCCCAGCTCGCCGCCCAGCAGATGAGCACGCAGATGAGCGGACGGGGCGGCGCGATCGTCAACGTCGCCTCCATCACCATGCACGGCGGCTGGTCCGACCTGGCCGCGTACGTCGCCACCAAGGGCGCCGCCGCCGCGCTCACCAGGGCGCTGGCCCGCGAGCTCGGCCCTGAGGAGATCCGGGTCAACTGCGTCTCGCCGGGCGCGTTCCCGACGGCGGCCGAGACGATCCATCCGGATCCGGAGGCGTACGACCGGATGGTGCTGGAGCGTCAGGCGCTCCAGCGGCGCGGCAAGCCGGAGGAGCTGGCGGCCGTGGTGTCGTTCCTGACCGGCCCGGACGCCTCGTTCGTGACGGGCCAGACCATCGAAGTCAACGGAGGGTGGGTGATGGCATGACGCCGGACCGCAGGCGGCTGGCGGAGCTGACGGGCGATCTGAGCGCGGCCGGCGGGGTGCGGCTGGTGACGCTGGCCGACGGGGCGGAGCGCGGCATCAGGGCGCTGGAGTTCAGGACCGGATCGGGGCTGGCGTTCGACGTGCTGGTGGACCGGTGCATGGACATCGGGCACGCCGAGCACGGCGGGCGCGCGTTCGGCTGGCGCTCCCCCACCGGCTTCCGCCATCCGGGGCTGCACGAGAACGCCGACGAGGACGGGCTGTCGTGGTTGCGCTCGTTCTCCGGCCTGATCGTCACGGCCGGGCTGGACCACACGTTGTTCGGCGGCGACGTGCCCGCCGGCACCTACCGCTATCCGCCGCGCACGTCGGTGCGGCACGGCCTGCACGGGCGCGCGGGCAACCTGCCCGCCCGGCTGACCGGCTACGGCGAGCGCTGGGACGGCGAGCGCTGCGTGTTGTGGGCGGAGGGCGAGGTGCGCCAGGCGGCGGTCTTCGCCGAGAACCTGCGCCTGGTGCGGCGGATCGAGGCCGACCTCGGGGGCGAGGAGATCAGGCTGGTGGACACCGTCACGAACGCGGGCTTCGAGCCGACGCCGCACATGTACCTGTACCACATCAACCTGGGCTGGCCGCTGCTCGACGAGGGCGCCAGGTTCGAGGCGGCGATCCGCGAGACGCTCTGGCAGAGCGACAGTGTGGCGGAGCAGCGGGCCGGTCACCTCGTCTTCCCCGGGCCGGCTCCGGGGTTCGTGGAGCAGGTGTACGAGCACGCGCTGGTCCCGGGCGACGACGGGCTGCACCGGGTGGCCGTGGTCAACGACCGGCTCGGGATGAGGGTGTCCGTGGAGTGGCCCGCGCGGGAGTTCCCGTACTTCTTCGAGTGGCTGAACCTGCGCTCGGGCAACTACGCGGTGGGGCTGGAGCCGTCCACGCACCACGTCTCCGGCGACGCGGCGGCCAGGGAGGACGGCAGCATGATTTGGCTCGGCCCGCAGGAGTCGCGGACGTACCACACGACGTTCCGTGTCGAAACGATCTGAGGCGGCCGGGCGGCCGTCACTCCAGCCGGTACGCCCGCCGCGCCGTCCCGGCGAAGACGTCCGCGCGCTCGCCGTCCGACAGGCCCGCGCACAACGCGTCGGCGGCCTCGGCGACCTGCTCGTAGCCGGCCGCGAGCAGGCACACCGGCCAGTCGGAGCCGAACATCACCCGCTCGGGCCCGAACGCCTCCAGCACGACCTCGGCGTACGGCCGCAGGTCGGCCACCCGCCAGGACCCCCAGCGGGCCTCGGTGACCATGCCGGACAGCTTGCAGTAGACGTTGGGGTGGCGGGCCAGCTCCCGGACGCGGCCGCGCCACGGCTCCAGCTCTCCCGAGGCGATCGGCGGCTTGGACAGGTGGTCGAGTACGAACGTCAGCTCCGGCACGGCGGCCACCGTGTCGATGGCGGCGGGCAGCTGGTGCGGCAGCGTGAGCAGGTCGTAGGCGAGCCCCGCGGCGGCCACGGCGGCGAGCCCGCGGCGCACGTCGGCGCGGGTGAGCCAGCCGGCGTCGGGTTCGGACTGCACGCCGTGCCTGACGCCGACCAGCCCGTGGGGCAGCCCCGCGAGGGTGTCGGCGGCGTCGGGCGCGGTCAGGTCGATCCAGCCGACGACACCGGCGACGAGCTCGGAGCTGGCGGCCAGGGCCAGGAACTCGCGGGTCTCGCCGAGGTCGGGCAGCACCTGCACGAGCACGGTACGGCTCACCCCGGCCGCGGCGGCGGGCCCGGCGAGGTCGTCGAGCGTGAACGTGCGGCGCACAGGGGCCATCGGCTCCGGGGCGAGCCAGGCGTGGGGGCGTACGGACAGATCCCAGACGTGGTGGTGGGCGTCGATGCGGGTCATCACGGCTTCCGGCTCGGTCGGGTGCGGGCGGATAGCGGGCACGACCGCCCTCTCCAGCAGAACCGGAACCTAACATACATCCTATGTTTCGGCCAGGTTGTGCGGAAGTATGGACAGCCAATCCCTGTTCGCGTAGATATACATCCCATGTTCGCGGTGAACATCCGCTGAACTTCTCGCCTTCGACGTCCCCGCGGCCCGAGAGACATCCGGACCCCCTGACGACGATCGTCCTCATCGCTCTCGTGACATCCCGCCCCGGCGGCGGCATGCGTTCCGGAAGAGGAGTAATGGTGACCAACGACGGCTACACACGACGAGGCATGCTCACGACCGGCTTAGGCGCCGCAGCCGGATCCGTGCTCGTGACCGGGGCGAACGCCGCTCCCGCGCGGGCCGGCACGCGGCACGGCCCGCAGGACGGCCCGCTGACCCTCTGG
Organism: Nonomuraea sp. K271; assembly: GCF_009908215.1. Taxonomy (NCBI): domain Bacteria; kingdom Bacillati; phylum Actinomycetota; class Actinomycetes; order Streptosporangiales; family Streptosporangiaceae; genus Nonomuraea; species Nonomuraea sp. K271. The sequence continues at coordinate 9,627 of NZ_JAAAHR010000229.1, forward strand.
TACACCCGCCCGGCCGCGGAATGGCTCGAAGCGCTGCCCGTCGGCTGCGGGCGGATCGGCGCCATGGTCTTCGGCGGCGTCGCCACCGAACGGCTCCAGCTGAACGAGGACAGCATCTGGGCCGGCGGGCCGCACACCTACGACAACCCCGAAGCCCTGGCCGCCCTCCCCCAGATCCGGCAGTGGGTCTGGGAGGACAAGTGGCAGCAGGCCCAGAACCTCGCCGACGAGAAGTTCCTCGGCATCCCCAGCGAGCAGGCACCGTACCAGGTGCTCGGTGACCTCACCCTCACCTTCCCCGGCTCGGCGGAGTTCACCGACTACCGGCGCGAGCTCGACCTGACCCGGGCCGTCACCACCGTGACCTACGTCCGCGACGGCGTCCGCCACACCCGCGAGGTCTTCGCCAGCAACCCCGGCCAGGTCATCGTCGTGCGGCACACGGCCGACAAGCCCGGCTCGGTGACGTTCGAGGCGGCCTTCTCCAGCCCGCAGACCACCACGACGGCCGCCGCCGGGCCCGCCACCATCGCCCTCGACGGCGTCAGCGGCGACACCCAGGGGCTCAGGGGCGAGGTGCGCTTCCGCGCCCTGGCCAGGGCCGAGGCGAAGGGCGGGACGGTCGCCACCGACGACGGCACGCTGGCCGTGACCGGCGCCGACGAGGTGACGCTGCTCATCTCCATGGGCTCCGGCTACCGCAGCTACAAGGACGTCGGCGGCGACCCGGACGAGGTGGCCGAGCGCCATCTGAAGCGGGCCGCGGGGCGGCCGTACGAGGTGCTCCGGCGCGAGCACGTGCGCGACTACAGCAAGCTGTTCGGCCGGGTGGAGATCGACCTCGGCATGTCGGACGCGGCCGCGCTGCCGACCGACGAGCGCATCGTCCGCCAGCAGCTCGACACCGACCCGCAGCTGGCCGCGCTCTACTTCCAGTACGGCCGCTACCTGCTGATCTCCTGCTCCCGGGCGCCCGGCCACGCGGCCAACCTGCAGGGCATCTGGAACGACTCGCTGACGCCCGCGTGGGAGTCGAAGTACACCATCAACATCAACTGCGAGATGAACTACTGGCCGGCCGGGCCGGGCAACCTCATCGAGTGCATGGACCCGCTGTTCGACCTGATCAAGGACCTGGCGGAGACCGGCGCGCGTACCGCCCGCACCCAGTACGGTGCCAAGGGCTGGGTCGCCCACCACAACACCGACGGCTGGCGCGGCACGGCCCCCGTGGACTACGCCTTCTACGGCGTGTGGCCGACCGGCGGGGCGTGGTTGTGCCTGACGTTGTGGGAGCACTACCTCTACACCGGCGACGAGCGGCGGCTGCGCGAGCACTTCCCCCTGATCAAGGGTTCGGTGGAGTTCTTCCTCGACACCCTCCGGACCGACCCCAGGACCGGCTACCTGGTGACCAACCCCTCCCACTCCCCGGAGGTGGGCCACCACGAGGACGGCGGCGAGAACGTCAGCATCTGCGCCGGGCCGACCATGGACATGCAGATCCTGCGCGACCTGTTCGGCGCGTTCGCGCAGGCGTCGGAGGCCCTCGGGATCGAGGAGGACCTGCGCGCCAGGGCCGGCGAGGCCCGCTCGCGGCTCGTGCCCAACCAGGTCGGGCATCTCGGGCAGATCCAGGAGTGGCAGGAGGACTACCGCGGCGACGCCGCCCTGTCGCGCAGCCGGCACATCTCCCACCTGTGGGGGCTGTTCCCCGGCCACCAGATCGACCCGCGCCTCTCCCCTGACCTGGCCCAGGCGGCCCGCCGGACGCTGGAGCTGCGGGGCGAGGCCGGCGCGGGGTGGTCCCTCGCCTGGAAGATCAACTTCTGGGCCCGGCTGCTGGACGCCGCCGAGGCCTACGAGCGGCTGGGCAACCTGCTCGTGCCCGCGCGGACCGCGCCCAACATGTTCGACCTGCATCCGCCGTTCCAGATCGACGGGAACTTCGGGGGCGTCTCGGGGATCACGGAGATGCTGCTGCAGAGCCACGGGGACCAGGTGCACCTGCTGCCCGCCCTGCCCGCCGCCTGGCCCGCCGGGTCGTACCGGGGGCTGCGGGCGCGCGGCGGGTTCGAGGTGGACCTCACGTGGGACGGCGGCGCGCTGCGGCGGGGGCGGATCCGCTCCGACCTCGGACGCCGGCTCACCCTGCGCACCGCCCACCCGGTCGCCGTCACCGAACGAGGCCGCCCGGTCAAGGCCGACCGGCCCGAACCCGGGGTGCTGGTCCTCGACACCCGCAAGGGCGCGACGTACGAGCTGGCCCCGGCCTGACCCCGGTCGGGCGGAGGGTCAGGCGGAGGGACG
>NZ_JAAAHR010000023.1:0-83045 GCF_009908215.1 Nonomuraea sp. K271
ACCCCACCCTGCACGATCGCGCCCGCAAGAACCGCCAGTCCACCCACGATGAGCAGCAATGCCGCATCAGTCATGCAGGAGAGTCAACCATCTTTACTCTCTGTTGCCATTCCTGCGCCGAGGGTGACCGGCTTGTGTATTCTTTTCCACGACGCAGACGTAGCCTCTGGAGTATGAGCATGAAGTCTAAAGCCGCGACCACGATACGCGTCAGCGTCACAACCCGAGACCGCCTAGCCCGAATCGCCCGCCAGGAGGGTCGAACCATGACCGAGGTGCTGCACAACGCCATCGCCGACTACGAGCAGAAGCAGTTCTGGCAGACCGTGAACGAGCAGGTCGAGCAGACGCAGCGCGAAGACCCAGAAGGCTGGGCCGCCTACCTGACCGAACGCGAACAGGTGCTGGGTCCACGCCCCCGCTCCCGCCGGATCGCGCCCGAATGGGAGGGTCTACTCACATTTCCCGAGGAGAAAGATGAAACTGACGCAAGGTGATATCTGGTTCACTAGGTTCAGCAGTCCGACCGGTCGCGAGCAGGGTTTCGACCGTCCCTCTCTGATCGTCAGCAACGACAAGCTCAACCAGTCGAGGCTCGGGCTCGTCTTTGCCGTGCCTCTGACCACCCGGGAGCGCGGATATCTCACCCATGTCCGGATAGGCCGTGACGGCACCGGGTTGGCCAAGACAAGCTGGGCGATGATCGAGCAAATCCGCGCCATCTCGCCGGACAGGTTCGACTTCTTCGTCGGCACCGCCCCCGAGGAGGTCGTCGAGGAAGCGGTCACCGTGCTCAAACGCATGCTCTAGGAGATTCGCCGCCCGGCGAAAAAGAGCTTCGCCGGGTGGCTCTCTCATCGTGCCACACTTTGCTGATCAATAAGCTGGCGATCGTGCGATCTCTCCCGTTGACGCGTGTCCTGACTCTCGCCGTGGTTCTGGCGTCCGTCTGCCTGACCGCCCCGCCCGCGCAGGCGGCACCCGTACGCAGCCCGTTCCCCAAGAAGGCGGGCAAGCTGTCCACGACCTCATGCCCCGAGACCCCGATCGTCTCCGGCGGCGTCCCCCGCACCCGGGAGTACCTCCAGACGGTCGTGAAATGTCTGGACAAATCGTGGGGTGCGTATGTTGAGCGGGCAGGGCGTACGTTCCGCAAGCCCCTCGTCCGCTACTTCGAGGAGCCGGCGAGCACCGTGTGCGGGATGCGCTGGCCCGCGCACGCCGACGCCTTCTACTGCACCCAGCGCGCCACCGTGGTCTTCCCGCTGACCGGCCGGTGGATCGAGAACAGGACCGACCTGTTCCCGTTCAAGGTGGCCGCCCACGAGTACGGTCACCACCTCCAGAGCCTGCTCGGCATCCGCCGCTCCTACGAGGCCAGGGCACGCGGTACGCACACGGACCGGTTGAAGCGCCGCTACGAGCTCCAGGCCGACTGCCTGTCCGGAGTGTTCCTGGGCAGCGTCTGGCGCTCCCTGGATCGCTCGGAGCACGACTGGGCGGCGCTGCTCGACGCGACCCGGGCGAGCGGCGACGACGATGACGGCCACCGCACCCACGGCAAGGGATCCAGCCGGGCCTACTGGCTCAAACGCGGCTACGGCGCCGTCTCCCCCTCCGCCTGCGACACCTGGTCCGCACCCGCCGCCAGAGTCGCCTGACTGCGAGCCCAGTGACCTGTTCGGTGAGACCGCGGCGGGTGGGACGCCGGCCTGCGACGAGACGGGATCGACCGCCACCAGCTCCGTGATCCCCGGCGGAAGGCGGCCTGGGAAAACGAGAAGCCGCCCGGCGGAGGGTGTTCCGCCGGGCGGCTCTCAGGGTGTCGGGTGGTTCCCCCGAAGCGGGCGCGTGAGGATCGCGCCCAACCCCGGCGACGAGCCGGGCTCCGTCACTCCCGGCCGGCTCTTGACCGGCCGGGAGTTCGGGACGTTCACTTGGCCAGCAGCGAGCGCAGAACGTACTGCATGATGCCGCCGTGCCGGTAGTAGTCGGCCTCGCCCGGCGTGTCGATGCGCACCACCGCGTCGAACTCGACGTCGCCGGCCTTGACGTGCACCGTCCGCGGGATGCCGCCCTTGTTGAGCTCCTCGACGCCCGTGAGGTCGAACGTCTCCTCTCCCGTAAGGCCGAGGCTCTCCGCCGAGGCGCCCTCGGGGAACTGCAGCGGGAGCACGCCCATGCCGATGAGGTTGGAGCGGTGGATGCGCTCGTAAGACTCGGCGATGACCGCGCGGACGCCCAGCAGCGCCGTTCCCTTGGCCGCCCAGTCACGCGAGGAGCCGGAGCCGTATTCCTTGCCCGCCAGCACCACCAGCGGCGTTCCCTGGGCCGCGTAGTTGACCGAGGCGTCGTAGATGAACGACACCGGGCCGTCGGGCTGGGTGAAGTCGCGGGTGTAGCCGCCCTCGGTGCCGGGGGCGATCTGGTTGCGCAGGCGGATGTTGGCGAACGTGCCCCTGATCATCACCTCGTGGTTGCCACGACGCGAGCCGTAGGAGTTGAAGTCCTTCACCTCGACCCCGTGGGCCTTCAGGTACTGGGCCGCGGGGGTGCCCACCTTGATGGAGCCGGCGGGCGAGATGTGGTCGGTGGTGACCGAGTCGCCGACCTTGACCAGCACGCGGGCTCCGGTGATGTCCGCCACCGGCTCCGGCTTCTCCGGCATGCCGTCGAAGTAGGGGGCCTTGCGGACGTAGGTCGAGTCAGGGTCCCACTCGAAAGTGTCGCCGGTCGGGATCGGCAGCGAGCGCCAGAGATCGTCGCCCTTGAAGACGTCGGCGTAGTCGCGCTCGAACATGTCGCGCCCGATCGAGGAGTTGACCACCGCCGCGATCTCGTCCGGCGCGGGCCAGATGTCGCGCAGGTAGACCGGCTCGCCGTCACTGCCGAGGCCGAGCGGCTCGGTCTCGAGGTCGAGGTCCATGGTCCCGGCCAGCGCGTACGCCACCACCAGCGGCGGCGAGGCCAGGTAGTTCATCTTGACGTCGGGGTTGATGCGGCCCTCGAAGTTACGGTTGCCCGACAACACGGCGGTGACGGCCAGGTCGTTGGCCTGCACGGCCTCCGAGATCTCCGGCAGGAGCGGCCCCGAGTTGCCGATGCAGGTGGTGCAGCCGTAGCCGACGAGGTTGAAACCGATCTTGTCGAGGTACGGCTGGAGCCCCGAACGCTCGAAGTAGCCGGTGACGACCTGCGACCCGGGGGCCAGCGAGGTCTTGACCCACGGCTTGCGGGTCAGGCCCTTCTCCACGGCGTTGCGGGCCAGCAGCGCCGCGCCGAGCATGACGTACGGGTTGGAGGTGTTGGTGCACGAGGTGATCGCGGCGATCGAGACGATGCCGTGGTCGATCTCGAACGTGGTGCCGTCGGCCAGCGTGACCGGCACCGGCTTGTGCGGCCGGCCGCCGTTGGCCGTGGAGTTGGAGGCCGGCGAGTCGCTGGCCGGGAAGGACTCCTTGGACGCCTCGTCGACGCCGTCCTCCACGTAGTTCTCGACGTCGTGACGCCAGGTCTCCTTCGCGGCCGACAGGGCGATGCGGTCCTGCGGGCGCTTGGGGCCGGCGATGGACGGCACGACCGTGGCGAGGTCGAGCTCGATGTACTCGGAGAAGACGGGCTCGGGCGCGGACGGGTCGAGCCAGAGGCCCTGGGCCTTGGCGTACGCCTCCACGAGGGCGATCTGCTCCTCCGAGCGCCCGGTCAGGCGGAGGTAGTCGATGGTCTGACCGTCGATCGGGAAGATCGCGCAGGTGGAGCCGAACTCGGGGCTCATGTTGCCGATCGTGGCCCGGTCGGCCAGCGGCACGGACGCGACGCCCTCACCGTAGAACTCGACGAACTTGCCGACCACGCCGTGCTTGCGCAGCATCTCGGTGATCGTCAGGACCAGGTCGGTGGCCGTCGCGCCGGCGGGCAGCTTGCCGTTGAGCTTGAAGCCGACCACGCGCGGGATCAGCATCGAGATCGGCTGGCCGAGCATCGCGGCCTCGGCCTCGATGCCGCCCACGCCCCAGCCCAGGACGCCGATGCCGTTCTCCATCGTGGTGTGGGAGTCGGTGCCGACACAGGTGTCGGGGTAGGCCTTGCCGTCGCGGGTCATGACCACGCGGGCCAGGTGCTCGATGTTGACCTGGTGGACGATGCCCGTGCCGGGCGGCACCACCTTGAACTCGTCGAAGGCGGTCTGACCCCAGCGCAGGAACTGGTAACGCTCGTGGTTGCGCTCGTACTCGCGCTCGACGTTGCGCTGGAAGGCGTCAGGGTGCCCGAAGTAGTCGACGATGACCGAGTGGTCGATGACCATCTCGGCGGGCGCGAGCGGATTGATCCTGGACGGGTCGCCGCCGAGATCGCGCACGGCCTCGCGCATCGTGGCCAGGTCGACCACGCACGGCACGCCCGTGAAGTCCTGCATGATGACGCGCGCGGGCGTGAACTGGATCTCCACGCTCGGCGCCGCCTTCGGATCCCATCCTCCGAGCGCGCGAATGTGGTCGGCGGTGATGTTGGCGCCGTCCTCGGTGCGGAGGAGGTTTTCCAGCAGGATCTTCAGACTGTACGGGAGGCGTGCGGCGCCCTCGACGGCGTCCAGCCGGAAGATCTCGTATGACGCGTCGCCGACGCGTAGCGTGTCACGGCTGCCGAAGCTGTTCGCGGACACGGTGGTTCGCCTCCTCCATCAGACATCTTTCAGGCTTGCGGGTGGCTCCCCGCTCCTCACTCACTTCGCGGAACCCCTCCTGCGTCGGGTCTCCACTCCGTTCGCTGCGTCGGGTTCACTCCCCAAATCCTGCCGCACGCGCGGACGAGTAAGCACGTTAGGTACGCCTAAGTCGCGGCCGTGCGGCAGGTGTCTCGATATCAAGATATCTGGAAAAGTATCTCGACATCAAGTTAAACGGGCACCAGGCGCCAGTACAGCAGACCGATGATGGCCACGGACAGGACCGGCGCGAGGATCTTCTGCTCGAACTTCCTGCCCGTTTTGATGCCGATCTTCCATGGCAACAGGAACTTCGTCCCGAGCGGCCACAACACGGGGCAGCCGCGTTCGGTCATGCAGTCGCCGACGACATGGGTGAAACTTCCGACCGCGACGGCCAGCCCGAGCCAGGCGTACCCCACTTCGAGGGAGAGGAAGACGGCGTAGAGCCCGGCGGTCATGCCGATGTTGATCATGGCCGAGCCGAGCTTGTTCCCGGGGATGCCGACGCCGATGGCGCGCAGCGCCAGGCCGATGAGCAGCACGACCATGACGTCGCGCCCGATGGGATAGGTGTTGGCCAGCCAGTGCGCCCCGAGACCGATGGCCACGGCGAAGATGAGCGAGTGGGTGGCGCCGCGGTGGCCGCCGCCGAGCCAGGACACGCATTTGCTGAGAGCCCAGGTCAGCGGCCCGAACGTCTGAGCGATCGTCGCGCTCGGATGGTCGAGGTCGGGCAACATCGCGGCGCCCGCGCAGATGATGGCGCCGGCGATCAGTTCGGAGGGACTGAGCGCGGTGGCCATGATCCCGGTCTCCACGAACCGGGTGGACTCGTTCAGCAGCGGCAGTGCGGCAAGGGGCGGCGCCAGCCCCAGCCAGGCGATGGCCCCGGTCATCGCATGCGTGTGCCCCATCATGATCCGGACTGTACGGCAAAGACCTTCTTTACGCGGCGAGGCATGCCGTGCGACCGGGCCACCAGGGCGTTGCCCCGAGGAGAAAGCACCCGCAAACGCAGACGAGGTCGTCTCCGCGGCGACAGCACCCCCCAGCCCTGCCGACGCGGAACGACCTCGTCTGCTGTGAACAACGCCCGCCTCCCCCGGACTGTTCCCAGATTCCGCAACTTTTTCGTGATGTGGCTCACACCCTTTCGTGACTTGCCGAACGTCATTTCATCGATATATCTTTGACTCATCGAGAACAGATCGCGATATAGGGGGAGAAATGAGTTCAGCGCAGGCAGCGGACGGCCCCTGGCCGGGCGCACACGCGTACAAGCGCGCGGCCCGCGAGGCCTTCAGGGCCATGACCGACGCGTTCGACCAGTTGGGCGGCCACCACCACCGCGGCCCGCACGAGCACCACCACCGCGGCAGGAGGGGCGGCCCCGGGTTCCCGTTCGACTTCGGGCGCGGCCCGTGGAGCGGCCCCGGCGGCCCCTTCGGCGGCCCATGGAGCGGCGGGCACCGCGGCTGGGGCGGCAGGGGCCGCAAGGCGAAGCGGGGCGACGTGCGCGCCGCGATCCTGGCCCTGCTCTCCGAGGAGCCGCGCAACGGCTACCAGATCATCCAGGAGATCGCCGAGCGCAGCGAGGGCGGCTGGAAGCCCAGCCCCGGCGCCGTTTACCCGGCGTTGCAGCAGCTCACCGACGAGGGCCTGGTGATCTCGGAGGAGCACGAGGGCCGCAAGGCCTACCGTCTCACCGAGCAGGGCAGCGCCTACGTCGAAACGCACGCCGACGAGGTCAGGGCCCCTTGGGACGAGATGCGCCCCGACATCGACGACAACACCGCCGACCTCTGGCACATCGCGCGGCAGTCGGCGTTCGCCATGATGCAGATCCTGCAGACCGGCAACGACGCACAGATCCGCGAAGCGCGTAAGACTTTGGTGGAGACCCGGCGCAAGCTCTACCAGATACTGGCCGACGACGAGCCGGGCGAGGAATGACGACGCGGACGGCCGGCGCACGCGACGGCCGGCTCAGAGACAGCGAGGAGCCGCACATGGACCGCAACGATCTCCGCATCGGCGACGCCGAGCGCGAGCAGACGATGGCCGCCCTGCGTGAGCACTTCGCCGAGGGCCGCCTGACCCACGAGGAGCTCGACGAGCGCATCGATCGTACGCTGGCCGCCAAGACGGCCCGCGACCTGGCGGGCATCACGGCCGACCTCCCCGGCCCCGGCCATCACGCTCCGACGCCGCAGCCCGGCATGGACGACTGGCGGACGGCGATGCACGCGCATCGCCGGCAGATGCAGGAGATGCGCCACGCGCACCGCGACCTGCGCCGGCAATGGTCCCACCAGCACTCCTGGCGGCGCCACCGCGGCCCGCACCCGATCGTGCCCCTGCTGTTCGTGGCCATGATGGCGGGGCTGTTCTTCGGCGGGTTCGGCATCTTCAAGGTGCTGCTCGTGGTGTGGGTCGTGGCCGTGGTCGTCAGCATGGCCCGCCGCCGGCGCCAGCACCGCCGCTGATCACCCCACCGCCGAGGCCATGACCCGTCCGGCGGCCCGTTGACAAACGGAACACTGATCCGTATCTTTCGGAACAACGATCCGTTTATCACGGAGCCCGCCGCGGCGCGTGCACCTGTGCGCGGCCCGCGGGCTTCAGACGGGAGTCCCGACATGATTCTGGTAACCGGCGGTCTCGGGTTCATCGGCTCTCACACCGTCCAGGCGCTCGTCGACATGGGCGAGAAATGCGTGCTGGTCCAGCGGAGCAAGACCGAGCCGCCCGCCTACCTCGCCGGCGCGAAGGTGGCGGTGGAGCAGGCCGACATCACCGACCTGCCCACTCTGCTCGACGTCGGCGAACGCCACGAGGTCACCGGCATCGTGCACCTCGCCGGGTCCATGCCGTGGCCGCCCGATCCCGACCGGCCCGTCGAGGCCACCCGCAAGGCGCTCGGCGGCCTGCTCAACGTCATGCAGGCCGCCCGCGACTGGGGAGTGCGGCGCGTGGGCGTCGCCAGCACGATCGGCGTCTACTCCGGCCTGACGGATCAGGGCGCGCTCCATGAGGACATGCCCCTGCCCATGACGTCGTTCCACCCGATCCCGGCCTTCAAGAAGATCGGTGAGCTGCTCGGCGGGCACCTGGCCGACGCCACCGGTGTCGAGGTCGTCAACTACCGCATCTCGGCCACCTGGGGACCGCGCGACCCCCATGGGGCGCTGTTCTTCGCGGCCCCCGAACTCGTCCACGCCGCCGCCCGCGGGACCGAGCCCGACCTGTCGGCTCTCCCCGCGCCGGCGCACGCGGAGGACTCGATCGACCTGTGCTACGTGAGGGACACGGCCCGGGCCATCGCGCTCCTCCAGCTCGCCGACCGGCTGAACCACCGCACCTACAACGTGGCGTCCGGGCGCGCGACGTCCAACGCCGAGGTCATCGCGGCGATCAGGAAGGCCGTCCCCGACGCCCGGATCGGCCTGCCCACCGGCGGGAGCGGCCCGCGGACCCACCTCGACATCACCCGGCTCCAGCGGGACACCGGCTTCCGGCCCGCCTACGACGTCGAGCGCGCCGCCGCCGACTACATCACCTGGCTGCGCGCCGGCAACGAGCACTGAGCCCGGCCCGCGGAGGCGCGCTCGTTGACGCAGCGCAGCACGGGGAAGCGGGTCAGCGCGCCGGTGTCCAGCTCCCGTTCCGTGGTGACGTGGAAGACCGCCCTCTCCCCCGGCAGCAGCGTGACGAGCTGGTCGTCCACGACCGCGCCCGGGTCTAGCCGGTCGGGGAAGAGCGCCAGCTCGCGCAGCACGCTGCCGGCGGTGACCGTCACCCGGTAACCGCCGGGCACACGTTCCGCGCGGGCGTCGTAGACGGCCTCGGAGAATGCCATGGCGGTGTCCTCGGCGTAGCAGTAGGTGGTGCGGACCGTGTCCAGCTCGGCCGTGAGCAGCTCGCGCGCCGAGTCGCCAGGGGTCACGACGGAGCCGGGCAAGGCCACCCTGAGCACGGACCTCGGCGCGGCCCGGACCGCCACGACCTCCTTGGCCAGCGGCTCGCCCGTCAGCCGCCGCCGTACGAAGCGCAGGTCGCCCGACCACGGCTCGCCGCTGTCGTTCACCACGGCCAGCGCGCCGTCCTGGACGCTGAGCAGCCGGTCGGCGTAGGCGCGGCGCAGCGCGTACCAGAGAGGTTTGAGCCGTCCGTCGCCGTCGACCGCCGACCAGGAGGTGACCGGCCAGCAGTCGTTGAGCTGCCAGACGATCGTCCCCATGCAGTACGGCATGAGGGCACGGAAGCGCTCGATCCCGAACGCCATGGCCCGCGCCTGGTTGAGCTGGGTCAGGTAGTGCCAGTCGTCGAACGTCTCCGGCGCCGGCAGGTGCTCGCGCAGCCCGCGCAGCAGCTTGCCCTGCCCGTCGTCGGCCTTCTGGTGGGAGGAGCCGGGCGTCAGCGGCTCGCCGGAGGAGGCGCGGCGCACGGTGGCGTACGCCGGCGGCCCCTGGAAGCCGAACTCGGCCACGAAGCGGGGCCGGTAGGCGGCGTAGCGGGTGTAGTCCTCGCGGTTCCACACGTCCCAGATGTGAACCGTCCCGGCGGACGGGTCGTTCGGGGGCAGGCCGGGCGCGCCGGAGTAGGGGCTGCCCGGCCAGTACGGGCGGGCGGGGTCGAGCTCGGCCACGATCGACGGCAGCAGGTCGTAGTAGAACCCTGCGCCCCAGCTGCGGCCCTCCAGCCGCTCCTGCCAGCCCCAGTCGGCGTGGCCCTCCAGGTTCTCGTTGTTGCCGCACCACAGCACCAGGCTGGGGTGCGGGGCGAGCCTGGCGACGTTCTGCCTGGCCTCGGCCTCGACCTCGGAGCGGAACGGCTCCTCCTCCGGGTAGGCGGCGCAGGCGAACGGGAAGTCCTGCCAGACGAGCAGGCCCAGCTCGTCGGCCAGGTCGTAGAAGGCGTCGCTCTCGTACCGGCCGCCGCCCCAGACGCGCAGCAGGTTGACCCCGGCGGCGGTGGCCTGGCCGAACCGCTCGGCCAGGCGCTCCCGGGTGATCCGGGGGGCGAAGCAGTCGTCGGGGATCCAGTTGACGCCCCTGACGAAGACGGGCACCCCGTTCACCCGGATCCCGAACGCCTCCCGGTCCAGCTCGACCGAGCGGAAGCCGATCCGGCCGCGCCACTCCTGCGGGCCGAGGCGCACGGTCAGGTCGTAGAGAGGCTGTCCGCCGTACCCCCGGGGCCACCACGGCTCCGGGTCGGGCACCCGCAGCGCCAGCACGGCCGCGCGCCCGCCGACGTGCTGCTCGGCGCTCACCCCCGCGACCTCGGCGGTCACGGTGACCGGCGCCTCGGTGACCCGCTCGACCCGTACGTGCACCTCCACCCGGCCGTCTGCGTGCGCGATCGGCCGCACCTCGGCCAGACGGGCGCCGCTCCAGCTCTCCAGCCCGATCGGGCGGCTGATCCCGGCGGTGACCACGGTCGGCCCCCAGTCCCAGCCGAAGTTGCAGGCGGCCTTCCTGACGAACATGTACGGCTCCGCGTAGGAGGCGGGCCGCTCGCCGAGCGCCGCCCTGCGTTCCTCGGCGTAGTCATAGGCCGAGTCGAAGCGCACGGTGAGGGTGTTGTCGCCGTCGCGCAGCAGGTGGCGTACCGGGAAGCGGTAGGAGCGGTGCTCGTTGGCCGTGGCCGCGAGCCGCACCCCGTTGAGCTCGACGGTGGCGACCGTGTCGAGGCCCTCGCACACCACGTCGGTGCGCTCGTGCTCGTCCGGCGACCAGGCGAAGGAGGTCCGGTAGACCCAGGCCGTGCGCCCGATCCAGGCCTGCCGTCGCTCGTTGTCGTCAAGGTAGGGGTCGTCGATGAGACCGGCGGCGAGCAGGTCGGTGTGCACACACCCGGGCACGGTCGCGGGCACGCTGCCCGCAGTGACAGGGGCGGGCACGTCCGCCGGTCCCCCCGGGACGGCCGACAGGATCCAGCCGTCGTGCAGCGGACGGTACGAGCTCACAGGCAACTCCTAGGGGCAGGTGTCCAGCCGGGCGCACGCCACGAAGTGCCCCGGCTCGACCTCGATCAGGGCGCCGGTGGCCCCGCGCTCGTGGTAGGCGCAGGAGTCCACCGGCGTGGCGTCGTCCCAGGCCTGGTTGAGGCGCGGCACGGCGGACAGCAGCTCGCGCGTGTAGGGGTGCAGCGGGTCGCCGAAGACGCTGCCGGTCAGCCCCATCTCCACGATGCTCCCCCGGCGCAGCACCATAGTGCGCTCGGCGAGGTAGGTGCCGAGTGACAGGTCGTGCGTGATGTAGAGCACGCCCAGCCCCCTGGTCTTCAGCTCGGCCAGCAGGTTGAGCACGTCGATGCGGGTGGAGGCGTCGAGCATGCTGGTGATCTCGTCGGCGACCAGCAGCTTGATGTCCAGCAGCAGCGCGCGGGCGATGAGCAGGCGCTGCAGCTGGCCGCCGCTCAGCTGGTGGGGATATTTGCCGAGCACCTGGCCGGGGTTGAGCCGCACGTCGCGCAGCGCCGCCTCGACGCGCTCCTCCCACTCGGGTTCGGAGACGGCCGGGTAGTACGTCTCCTTGATCATGTTGTAGACGCGGTCGGCCTTGAACACCGGGTTGAACGAGCTGAACGGGTCCTGGAAGATGCCCTGGATGTGGCGGTAGTACTCCTTGTCCGCCCGCACGGGCCGCCCGTCGAAGGTGATCGAGCCGCGGGTGACCGGGTTCAGGCCGAGGATCATCCGGCCGATCGTGCTCTTGCCGCTGCCGCTCTCCCCGATCAGCGAGACGACCTCGCCGGGGGCGACCTCGAAGCTCACCTCCCGTACGGCCGTGACGCTCTTGCCGCCGAAGGCGCCGATCCTGAATTCCTTGGTGACGTCGTCGAGTCTGAGCATCAGGCCTTCCAGCAAGCGACGTGGTGGTCGGGGGCGAGCTCGGCCACCGGCGGGTCCTGCGCGCACTCGTCTCCCGCGATCGGGCAGCGGGCGCGGAAGCGGCAGCCGGCCGGCGGGTCGAGCAGCGAGGGCGGGCTGCCGGGGATGCCCTCCAGCCTGCGGTCGGCGTGCCGCACGCCGACCTCGGGCAGGGAGTCGAGCAGCAGTTTCGTGTACGGGTGGCGGGGCGCCTTGACGATCACGTCGGCCGGCGCCTTCTCGGCGAGCCTGCCCGCGTACATGACCATGATCGTGTCGGCGATGTGGTGCGTGAGCGCGATGTCGTGCGTGACGAAGATCATGCTCTTGACGTAGCCGCTCTCGCGGAAGCCGAGCAGGGCGCGGGCGACGGCCTTCTGCGTGGAGACGTCGAGGGCCGAGGTGACCTCGTCGGCGATCAGCAGCGACGGGTCGAGCAGCGTGGAGATCACCATGACCATGCGCTGCTTCATGCCGCCCGACAGCTCGATCGGGTAGCGGTCGAGCACCTCGCGGGGCAGTCCGACCTGGTCCATCCGGCGCTCCAGCTCGGCGGTGTCCACCTCCGCGCCTCTCGACCTGAGCAGTTCGGTGACCATTCTGCGCAGCTTGCGGGTCGGGTTGAGCGCGCTCATGGCGTACTGCGGGATGAGGGAGACCTCGCGGAAGCGGAAGTCGTTCATCGCGCGGTCGTCGCCGATCGGCAGTTCCCGATCGTCGAGCACGACCGTGCCGCCGACGTGGCGCATGCGGCCGTCCATGCGGATGAGGCTCTTGCCCAGCGTGCTCTTGCCGCAGCCGGACTCGCCGACCAGGCCGAGGATCTCGCCGTCGCCGAGCTCGAAGGTCATGCCGTCGAGCGCGCGCACCTCGCCCTTGAGCGTCCTGTAGTAGACCTTCAGCTCGCTGACCTGCAGACTCATGTCTCCCTCAGTTTCGGGTTGAAGACCTCGTCGAGCCCGACGTTGGCGACGTACAGGGCGCCGACGATCGCCGTGATGCCGGCTCCCGGCGGCACGAACCACCACCACATGCCGAGCTGGAGCGCGCTCCACTGGTTGGCGTTCTGCAACATCAGGCCGAGCGAGACGCCCTCGGTCGGGCCGAGGCCGATGAAGTCGAGCGAGGAGGCGATGAGGATCGCGCCGCCGAACAGCAGGATGAACGTCATGAACAGGTAGGAGCTCATGTTGGGCGCGATCTCCCTGGAGATGATGCGCCAGGTGCCCGCTCCGCTCATCCGCGCCAGGTCCACGAACTCGCGGGTGCGCAGCGAGAACGTCTGCGCCCTGATCGCCCGCGCCGCCCACGGCCACTGCGTCAGGCCGATGAACAGGCCCTGCACGGCCACGCTCCGGATGCCCAGGTAGGCGTTGATGATCAGCAGCACGGCCAGCGTGGGGATGACGAGGATGACGTTGGTCAGCATGTTGAGCACCTCGTCGACCGCGCCGCCCCGGTAGCCGGCCACGAATCCCACGAGCATGCCGATGACCGCCGCGATGCCGCCGCCGATGACGCCCACGAGGAAGGTGGCGCGCAGCCCGTGCACGAACTGCAGGAAGATGTCCTGGCCGAACGTGGTGGTGCCGAGCCAGTGCTCGGCCGAGGGCGGGCTCATGGGGCGGGTGCCGTAGTCGTTGGGTGTGCCGCCCGCCAGCAGCGGCCCGACCATGCCCAGCACGAGCAGGACGACCACGATGCCGAACCCGGTCACCAGCTTGGCGTTGCGCACCGCGAAGTGCAGCGCCTCGCGGCGCACCCCCTCGCGCTCGCGCGGCTCGCTCTCCTGAAGGGTCGTCATGCCTGCGCACCCGCCATTCCCGCCCTGGTCCGCGGATCGACCACGACATAGACGATGTCGATGATGAAGTTGGCGATCAGCACGCCGAGCACGATGAACAGGAACGTGCCCTGGAGCAGGAAGAAGTCCTGGTTCTGGATCGCCTTGAGAATCAGGCTGCCGAGCCCCGGGTAGGCGAAGACGATCTCGGTGACGAGCGCTCCCGCCACGAGCACGCCCAGTTGCAGGGCCAGGCCGGTGATCTGGGGCAGGACGGCGTTGCGGAAGGCGTACCTGCGGATGAGCCGGGCGGGCGCGCCGAGCGCCGCCAGGTAGTTGGAGTAGTCGGACTCCAGCTCATAGATGATCATGTTGCGCATGCCGATGGCCCAGCCGCCCAGCGCCACCAGGAACAGCGACAGGAACGGCAGCGTCCAGTGGTGCAGCAGGTCCAGCGCGAAGGTCCACGACCAGTTGGGCCGCATCGAGAAGCTGTAGCCGCCGGCGACGGGGAAGAGGCCGGCGATCACGCCGAGCGCCCAGGCCAGCAGCACCGCCAGCCACATGTACGGCATGGCCGTCAGCACGTAGCCGACGGGCAGCACGGTGTTGTCGAGCAGCTTGCGCCGGGCGGCGTAGGCGCCGAACCGGTTGCCCACGACCCAGCTGAGCAGCACCGACGGGATGATCAGACCCAGCGTGTACGGCACCGCCCCGTTGATCACGGTGCTGACCGGGGTCGGGAACAACCAGATGCTGATCCCGAAGTCGCCCTGGAACATGGCGCCCCAGAAGTTCACGTACTGCTGCCAGAGCGGCTGGTCGAAGCCGAACAGGTCGTTGTAGTAGGCCCGCATCGCCTCGACGGCCTCGGGCTGGGCGACGTTCGCCCGCGCCACCATGCTCGCCACCGGATCACCCGGCATGAAGCGCGGGATCAGCCAGTTGACCGTGACGGCGACGAAGAAGGTCAATCCGTAGATGAGGAGTTTCCTGCTGAAGTAACGACGCACGCGTGTTCTCCGAAAGGGCCCTCCGCCCCTGGCGGACTGTGCCGCGAGCGGGGCGGAGGGGCGGACGGTCAGAGGTCAGGAGCCGGCGGGCTGGAGCTGGGTGAGCGTCTCGAAGCCGCCCAGCTCGAACCAGTTACGCCACATGACGGCGCCGGTCTTGGGTGCGTTGCCCTCCGCGGACGGCCAGTTCTTCCACACGCTGGTGCTGTGCTGCGCCCACAGGCCGTTGTACCAGAGCGGGATGATCGGCATGTCGTCGAAGTGGATCTGCTGGAGCTGCGAGATGATCTTCTGCATGCCGGCGGTGTCGTCGGTCCTGACCTGGTCGAGCTGCTGCACGAGGTCCCAGGCCTTCTCGTTCTCGTAGCGGGCGAAGTTGACCGTGTTCTGCTGCTTCCTGACCGGCAGCTGGAACATGTACTCGTAGTAGGTGTACGGCGAGTTGGACAGTTGGCGCTCGTTGTTGAGGAGGAGGTCGAAGTCGCCCTCGGTGCGCTTCTCCACCAGGGCGTTGAAGTCGGGGAAGTCGGGCGTGATCTGGATGCCGGCGGTCTTGGCGCTGGCCGCGATCGACCGGGCCGACTCCATCCAGTCGGTCCAGCCCGACGGCACGATGAGCGTCAGGCTGATCTTGGAGCCGTCCTTGTTCTCCACGAACCCGTCGCCGTCGCCGTCCTTGTAGCCGGCGTCGGCCAGCAGCTTCTTGGCCTTGCCGGTGTCGAAGGCGAAGCCGGAGGAGGAGACCACGTTCTTGTCCACGTACGTGTCCCACTGCGGGAGCAGGCCGGTCGGGCTCGACGCCTTGACGAGGTTGCCGTACACGCTTTCCACGATCTTCTTGACGTCGATCGACGAGGCCAGCGCCTTGCGGAAGGCGGGGTCGTCCATCGGCTTCTTCGTGGTGTTGGGCACCAGCCAGGCGGTGTTGGCCGACAACATGAACGGAGGCTCTTTGTAGTAGGTGGTCAGGCCGAAGTTGCCCTGCACCAGGTTGGCCACGCCGGGCAGGAAGTTGTTGCTGAGGTCGAGGCCCTTCTGCAGCAGCATGCCCATCGCGACCTCGTTGCTGGGCGTGGCGATGTCGACGATGTAGCGGGGCTTGGGGTCCAGGTTGAGTGCCCCCTTGCCCCACCAGTCGTCACGCCGCTGCAGGACCACGCGGTCCTGGTCCTTGCTCATGAACGTGTACGCGCCCGTCGCGACCGGGTTGTCGTTGGTGCCGTCGAGCACCTCCTTCTCCGAGCGGTCCTTCCAGACGTGCTCGGGGACCATGGCCCGGCTGTAGAGCATGTAGTCCCACTCCTGGTAGTTCGCCTTGGAGAAGGTGAACGTCACCGTCCGGTCGTCGGTGGCCTTGACGCTCTCCAGCCAGTTCCAGAGGTTGTGGAAGGGGATCGTCTCCATCTTGCCGAGCTCGAAGGTGTAGACGACGTCCTTGGCGCTGAACGGCTGGCCGTCGGACCACTTGACGCCCTCACGGAGCTTGAGCTCGAAGGTGGTTTCGTCGGTCCAGGAGCCGCTCTCGGCCAGCCACGGGACCAGCTTGGCCGCGTTGGTGTCGTAGTGGAACAGCGTCTCGTACACCAGGCCCTTGGTGCCAACAGCGGAGTCCCACTCCCGGATGGGGTTGTAGTTCAGTGGCGGACCCCATTGCGTGCCGGTCGTGTACAGGGTCTCGTTGCGCGGCAGCTGATCGGGGTCGGCGCTGGCCGCGCCGGCCTGGCCCTGCGGCTGTGTGGCCGGGGGGTTCGGCGTGGATCCGCCGCCGGTGCAGGCCGTGGCCAGCAGGCCGGCCGCCACGAGCGGGATGAGGATCCGAGCCCGGATACGCATCGCTTCTCTCCTTCCTCCGCGCTCAGGCGCGAAGGTTCGCACGTCTGCTGGACACCCCGACGAGCCGGCCGCGGACGGGGCCGCAACCCTTGGGAGCGCTCCCATAGGTAAGGCGAGCGCGCTTCCGCCCGTCGGCCGGTGAGCGATCACTTCTTCATGAGTCATAGGGCGTCAAGGCCCGCTGAACCGGATAAGTACCGCGAACGTAAATTCCTGGTGACGCTTACGTCAAGGGCCGTGACGCTTTCGAGACGTGGCTCCGGAAGCCGTTTGCCTGCGGAGCCGTACGCGTCCAGGGACGATGCGCCGCTGCCGGCGGCCATGGCCTAACCGGTTCAACCGGCGGCCCGGCCGGGCACTCCTTCCACAGGGATACGTGATCGCCACCGACGTCCCTGGAGCCACCCCGGTTTACCTGCATTTATCGCGATTCGATGACAAATCGGTCGCTTTCCCGCCAGAATGCGGTCCCATCCAGCGTCCATCGCAACTGGAGGCACACCCTTATGCGTAGACCCCTTGGGGTACTCGCCGGTCTCGTGACCGTGGCGGCGCTGGGCGCGCCGCTCGGCACGGCGCAGGCCGCCACCGCATCCGAGGCCGCGTGCCGGGTGAGCGTGGCCAAGCCCCGGCTCGACAGCGAGGCACAGAAGATCACGGCGTTCGCCGTGCGCCGCGGGTGCTCCGGCCCCGCGCTCCTCCGCATCCGCATCAAGCGCGCCGTGCCGGGCCGGGATCCGGTCGTCAAGAGCGGCGCGACCAGGGACGGCCGCATCACCCTGAAGGCGGGCTGCCGTCCGGGCACCTATTACGCCTTCGCCACCGACTACCGCGGCCACACCGTCACGTCCAAGGCCGCGAAGCTGACCTGCTCCCCGGGCGACGCCACCTCCAGACCGTCGACACCGCCCCCGTCCTCCGGCTCCGTGGGCACGACCGTGGAGAACGAGGTCGTCAGGCTGACCAACGCCGAACGCGCCAAGGGCGGCTGCGAGCCGCTCAGGCACGACCAGAAACTCCGTGCCGCCGCCTTCGGCCACTCATCCGACATGGCCGAGCAGGGCAAGATGGCGCACAAGCTCCCCGGCCGCCCCGACCTCCAGCAGCGCATCGAGGCGGTGGGCCTGACCGGGTTCAGGGCGTGGGGCGAGAACGTCGCCTGGGGCCAGCCCTCCGCCGCGTCCGTGGTGCGGGCCTGGATGAACAGTTCCGGCCACCGGGCCAACATCATGAACTGCCGGTACAACCTCATCGGTGTCGGCGCGAAGAAGGACGGCCAGGGCCGGATCTACTGGACCCAGGACTTCGTCACGAAGTGATTCCCCCGCCGGCGAACACGGACGTGGCCGGGGTCGCCTGCCCCGGCCACGCCGTCTCAGCCCATCTCTTCCAGCTTGCGGCCCTTGGTCTCCTTGACCCACTTGGCGACGAACAGGAAGGAGAGCACGGCGAACAGCGCGTACGCGGCGTACGTGAGCGACAGGTTCCACTCCGACAGCGCCGGGAACGACACCGTGATCAGCCAGTTGGCGATCCACTGCGCCCCGGCGGCGACGCCCAGGGCGGCGGCGCGGATGCGGTTGGGGAACATCTCACCGAGCAGCACCCAGACCACCACGCCCCAGGACAGCGCGAAGAACAGCACGAACACGTTCGCCGCCACGAGGGCGATCGCCCCTTGCGGGTTGGGCAGGGACACCTCCCCCTCCACCAGCCGCGCCGCGCTGAACGCCCACGCCGCGGTGGCGAGCGAGATCGCCATCCCGGCCGAGCCGATCATGAGCAGCGGCCGGCGGCCGATCTTGTCGACCAGCGAGATCGCGATGAAGGTGCCGATGATGTTGATGATCGAGCTGGAGAAGCTGATCAGCAGCGAGTCGGACTGGTTGATCCCGACCGACTGCCACAACACGGACGAGTAGTAGAAGATCACGTTGATGCCGACCAACTGCTGGAAGGCCGACAGGATGATGCCGATCCAGACGATCGACAGCAGCCCGAGCGTGGGCCCGCGCAGGTCCTTCAGCCCCGGCACCTTCTCGGTGCGCAGCACGTGCTGGATCTCCGCCACCCGCGCGTCGAGGTCGACGTCGTCGCCCTCGACCTCGGCCAGCACCTCGCGGGCCTTCCTGCTCCGTCCCGACATGATCAGATAACGCGGCGACTCCGGGATGGTCAGGGCGAACAGCAGGTAGAGCAGGGCGGGTACGACGCACGCCCCGAGCATCCACTGCCAGGCCTGCAGCGGCCCGAGATGATAGTTGACGTTGCCGCCGGCGATGCTGGCGATCACATAGTTGACCAGCTGCGAGACCGCGATGCCGAGCACGATGGCGAGTTGCTGGAACGAGCCCAGCCGCCCGCGGTAGGCGGCCGGGGCCACCTCGGCGATGTACGCGGGACCGAGCACCGACGCCATGCCGATGGCGAACCCCGCGGCGATCCGCCAGAACCCGAGGTCCCAGACGGTGAACGGCAGCATCTGCCCGATCGAACTGATAGCGAACAACACCGCCGCCACCTGCATGGACCGGGTGCGTCCCAGCCGGTCGGCCAGCCGGCCGCCCATCCAGGCGCCCACGGCCGAGCCCAGCAGCGCGATCGCCACCACGAACCCGATCTCGAACGCCCCGACGCGGAAGTGGTTCTGGATCCCCACGACCGCGCCGTTGATGACCGAACTGTCGTAACCGAACAGGAACCCGCCCACGGCCGCCGCCGCCGTGATGAACACGACGTGGCTCAGATGCTCTTGATGGGTGCGCTGAGTAGCCATGCAGGTCCTTCCCCCGGGCCCGGGGAACTACCCGCAGATCACCGACGTATGCCCGTCACAGGCGAGGGTCGACCGGCTCCGACTCCAGAGCCAGCACGGCGAAGACCGGCTCGTGGACACGCCATCCCGGCTCGCCGTCGGCCAGCCGCGACAGCGCCTCCAGCCCCAGCGCGTACTCGCGCAGCGCCAGCGAGCGCTTCTTGCCGAGGAAGCGCCTGCGCAGCACGTCGAGCGACTCCGTGTAGTCGGGGCCGTAGATGATCCGCAGGTATTCGCGCCCTCGCACCTTGACCCCCGGCTGCACCCGGCCCGGCGTGTGGACGGCCGGCTTGACCACCATGCCCTCGCCGCCCGTCGCCGTCATCGACTCCCACCACGCGGTGGCCGCGGCCCTGGACTCGGGCGAGTCGAGCGTCACGAAGACATGCTCGGTCCTGGCGATCAGCGGGGAGTCGAGCAGCCCCAGCGTGGACAGATGCCAGGCGTGCGGCTCCAGCGCCGTGGCCCTCCCCTCGCAGGCCAGGATCTGGAACGGTGCCACCTTGATGCCCTCCAGCCCGTCGACCGGCCAGCAGTAACGCGCGTACGCGTCGCGGAACAGGGCGGCGTTGCCGGAGCGGCGCCGGGTGCGGTCGAGCAGGCCGTGCACCTCCAGCCCGCGACCGGCCGCCGCCTCCAGGGCCGCCACCGCCTCGGGCAGCGCGGCACGGGCGGCCGCTCCGACGGAGGCGTACTGCGACCTGATGAGCTCGCCCGCCTTCGCCGACCAGGGCAGCAGCTCGCAGTCGAGCACCACCCAGTCGGAGCCCAGCTCCGCCCAGAGCGGCTCGCACGCCTCGCGCAACCGGGTCACCAGGGGCTCGGTGTCGGCGAAGAACGGCCGGCCCGTACGCGTGAAGACCGCGCCCGCGCCACCGTCGGTCACGCCGAAGCGGGCCGCCGCCACCTCCGCCGTCCTGGCCAGCACGGCGACGGCCCGCGAGCCCATGTGCTTCTCCTCGCACACGACCTCACACACCCCGGCGGCGGCGAACTCCTCGAACGCCTCGTGCGGGTGCTCCAGGTAGCCGTCCAGCGTGGAGGTCTCCGGCGGCGCCATGGTGGGCGGCAGGTAGACCAGCCAGCGCGGGTCGACCGCGAACCGGCTCATGACCTCCAGCGCGGCGGCCGCGTTCTCCTCCATGACCTTGACCCGGGGACCGAACCTGGTCTCGACGTGCCGGGTGCCGATCACGTCGTTGATGTCGAGCATGCCGGGATCGCGTACGTGAGCGGCGCCGAGCGGCTTCGTCGGTTCGTACCACACCTTCTCTGCCGGGACCTGGACGATCTCGCGTTCCGGGTAGCGCAGCGCCGTCAGGTGGCCACCGAACACGCAGCCCGTGTCGAGGCAGATGGTGTTGTTCACCCACTCGGGGCTGACCGTTGGCGTGTGGCCGTAGACCACCATGGCCCGGCCCCGATAGTCGTCGGCCCACGGGTAGCGGACCGGCAGGCCGTACTCGTCGGTCTCACCGGTCGTGTCGCCGTACAGGGCGAACGCGCGCACCCGGCCCGAGGCGCGGCCGTGGTAGGCCTCCTTCAGGCCCGCGTGCGCGACGACGAGCCGGCCGCCGTCGAGGCGGTAGTGGCTGAGCAGGCCGTCCATGAACGTCTTGGCCCGCTCGGCGAACCCGGGCGGCTGCGCGGCAAGCTGGTCCAGCGACTCCTGCAGGCCGTGGGCGACCTTGACCTTGCGCCCGTTCAGCGCGCGCACCAGCTTCTGCTCGTGGTTGCCCATCACGCAGATCGCGGTGCCCGCTTCGACCATGTCCATGACCAGGCTCAGCACGCCCGGCGTGTCGGGCCCGCGGTCCACCAGGTCGCCGACGAACACGGCCGTTCGGCCCCCGGGGTGCGCGTACCCCTGCGGGCCGCGCACCCAGCCTAGCTCGCCCAGCAGGGTCTCCAGCTCCGAGCGGCAACCGTGGACGTCGCCGATGATGTCGAACGGCCCGGTCAGCTCCGTCTTGTCCGACCACGCCTTCTCGTAGCCGATCGTGGCGGCCTCGATCTCGTCGAGGCCGCGCAGCACGTGGACCTTCCTGAAGCCGTCGCGCGAGATCTTGCCGAGCGAGCGGCGCAGGTCCTTACGCTGCCTGATCACCACGCCGGGGCCGAAGTCACGGTCGGGGCGGGAGGCGTTGCGCTCGATGGCCACCTCCTCCGGCACGTCGAGCACGATCGCGTCGGCCAGCACGTCGTGCTGCCGGGCCAGGTCGATGAGGCTCCTGCGGGCGGCGTACTGGACGTTGGTGGCGTCGACGACGGTCAACAGCCCCCTGGACAGGCGCACGCCGACGATGTGGTGCAGCAGGTCGAACGCGGCCGGGGTGGCCGACTGGTCGTTCTCGTCGTCGGCGACCAGGCCGCGGCAGAAGTCGGAGGAGATGACTTGGGTGGGCGCGAAATGCCGGGCCGCGAACGTCGACTTGCCGCTGCCGGAGACGCCGACGAGCACCACGAGGGAGAGCTCAGGAACGCTGATCACGGGTGAACACTCCCATCTGGGTGGGCGGGCCGACCTCGGGGTCGTCGTCGCCGACCGGTTCGAACCCGACCTGGTAGCCGTGCTCCCCCGCCACCCGGGTGGCCCAGGCGGCGAACTCGGCGCGGGTCCACTCGAAGCGGTGGTCGGGGTGGCGCAGCCCGGTCAGGAACTCGTAGCGGACGTTGTGCTCGATGTTGGGCGTGGTGACGAGCACGTGGGCCGGTCTGGCGTGGGCGAACACCACCCGTTCGAGCGCGGCCAGCCGGGGCGGGTCGACATGCTCGATCACCTCCATGAGCACGGCGGCGTCGTAGCCGGACAGCCGCTTGTCGGTGTAGGTGAGCGCGCCCTGGAACAGGGTGAGCCGGGCGCGCCTGCTGTCGGGCATGCGGTCGAGGCGCAGCTTGCGGGCCGCGATGGTGAGGGCCATCGACGAGACGTCCATGCCGCCGACCTTGGCGAACCGGGGGCGGGCCAGCAGCGCGCCGACCAGCTCGCCGTGGCCGCATCCGAGGTCGATCACGCTGGCGGCGCCGAGCTGTTCCAGCCTGGCCAGCACGGCCTCGCGCCGCCGCGCACTGAGGGGCCTGCCCTTGGGCACGCCGCCCGCGCCCCCGGGCTCCTCGGCGCCCGGCCCCTCCTGCGGGACGTCGTCCTGCGCCGCACCCTCCGCCGGTACGGCGTCCTGCGCCGCGCTTTCCTCCGGTACCGCGTCCTGCGCCGCGTCGACGCCGGTCTGTGGCCGGGCGTCCCGGCCCTCGGCGGCCGGGGCCTCGGTGGCGGCCTCGGTGGCGGCCTCGGTGGCGGCCTCGGTGGCGGCCTCGGTGGCGGCCTCGTCGGCGGCGTTGATCCCGGCGGGCGCGTCCTCTTCGACCGCGGGCTCCAGCTGCTCCTCGGTCTCGTCGCCCAGCTCGGCCAGGCGCGCCAGCGCGGTGCGGGTCAGCGTGGAGCGCCGCCCCAGGTAGCGCCGGGTGATGAGGCCGCGCTCCGGGTGCCCGTGGAGCCAGCCCTCCCCGGCCCTGATCAGCTTGTCGACCTCGTCGGGCGCGATCCAGTAGTGCTTGCCGTCGTCGAGCACCGGCAGCAGCACGTACAGGTGGTTGAGCGCGTCGGCCAGGCGGGCGGACCCGCTCAGGGTCAGCCGTACGTAGCGCGACTCCCCCCACTCGGGGAAGCCGGCGTCGAGCACGATCGGCTGCGCGGCCACCTCCCAGCCGAGCGGCTCGAACAACCGCCGCGCGAGGTCGGGCCCGCCCCGGCAGGGCAGCGCCGGCAGCCGCAGCTCCAGCGGCAGCGCCGTGCCGGGCAGTTCGGGCCTGGCCCCGCACCGGCCGGCCCGCGCGGTGCGGAACACGTCGGCCAGCGCCACGGCCAGCAGCGAGGAGGCGGCGTAGGGGCGGTCGTTGACGTACTGCGACAGGCTGAAGTCGGGCGAGCCCTTGCCCCGCGACCTGGCCAGCGCGATCGGGTCGACCTCGAGCATGAGCGCCGCGGTGCAGCGTTCGCCGCCGGCCTCGGGGTAGAACACCGTGGCCGTGCCGAACGACTGGCCGAACTCCTGCACGCGCTCGGGATGCTTGTGCAGGAGGAAGCCGAGATCGGTGGCGGGCCTCGCGGTGGTGGTGATCGTCAACAGCACCTGGCCAAGTGTGCCGTAACCACGCGAAGGTCCGCCAACCGGTTATGCCACGCGCGGAAGCACCTCGGCCGCGATCAGCTCCAGGTGCTCCAGGTCGGCGAGGTCGAGGATCTGCAGGTAGACCCGCTCCGCGCCCAGCTCGCCGAACTTGGCGAGTTTCTCCGTCACCTCGGCCGGGGTGCCGGCCAGGCCTCTCTCTCGCAGGGTGTCGGGGTTCTCGCCGATGGCCTCCGCGCGCCGCTCGACCTCCGCCCGGTCGGCTCCCACGATCGTGGTCTGCGCCGCCGACAGCAGCACTGAGCGCCCGGTGCTCTCGCACGCCTCGCGTACCCGGTCGAAGGCGTCCTTGGTCTCGGCCAGGGTGCGGAACGGCACGTTGTACTCGTCGGCGTACGTCGCCGCCAGCCGGGGCGTGCGCTTGGCGCCGAACCCGCCGATGATGATCGGCGGCCTGGGCCGCTGGACGGGCTTGGGCAGGGCGGGAGAGTCGGCGAGCCGGTAGTAGCTGCCCTCGAACGAGTAGGTCTTCTCCGCCGTCCACAGGCCCGTGATGATCTCGAGCTGCTCCTCGAAGCGCGCGAAACGCTCGCCCGTGGGCGGGAACGGGATGCCGTACGCGGCGTGCTCGCCGTCGTACCAGCCGGTGCCGAAGCCCAGCTCGGCCCGGCCTCCGCTCATCTGGTCGACCTGGGCCACGCTGATCGCCAGCGGCCCCGGCAGCCGGAACGTGGCCGGGCTCACCAGCGTGCCCAGCCGGATCCTGGAGGTCTCCCTGGCCAGGCCGGCGAGTGTGATCCACGCGTCGGTCGAGCCGGGGCCCGGGTCGCCGGGGCCGATGCGCTGGTAGTGGTCAGACCGGAAGAAGGCGTCGAAACCCAGGCGTTCGGTCGCCTGTGCGACGGTGAGCAGGTCGTCATATGTCGCGCCCTGCTGGGGCTCGGTGAAGATCCGCAGCTTCATGCCCACATTATCCGCACACAACGGACGCGAACCCGAAAAGGGCCGCGCCGCGCCGCCATGGTTGGTAACGTGCAGCCGCCAGCGCTGTACGTAGCCGACCGAACACACGGGGTGGCCTATGCCGCGGCACACCAGGGAGCCCGGCCTGCTCCCGAGACCTCTGGCGATCCTGGCGGCGCTCGCGCTCGTCGCGGGCACCGGCGCGGCGATCCGTCAGCTTCCGGCGGGTCGATCGTCCCCTCCACAGCCATCGACCCCGGTCGCCCGGCCGTCGCCGTCGCCGTCGCTGTCGCCCGTGGTGGCCGAGGAGCCGCCGACGACGTTCGTGGCGTTCGTCGACACCGCCCGCGAGCCCGAGTTCGACCTTCCCGCGTCGTCCCGCCGGACCGGCGTGCGCCGCTACGCGCTCGGCCACCTCGTCGCCGACGCCGGGGCGGCCGGCGACGGCTGCGTGCCCACGTGGACGGGCTCCCCCGCCCCCGGCAAGCCGATCGGCCGCCTCAGGGCGCTGGGCGGCGACGCCGCGCTCGTGTTCGGCGGATCTGGCGGGCGCGCGCTGGCCACGGCCTGCACCCGTCCCGGCGGGCTCGCCACCGCCTATCGCCGGATCATCGGGGCGTACGACGCCGGCGCCGTCGACTTCGAGGTCCGCGACAGCGCCGACAAGGCCGCGGTGCTGCGCAGGGCACGCGCGATCCACGCCCTGCAGCAGGAGCGCGACCTGCGGGTGAGCTTCACCCTGCCGCTGAGGCCGGGCGGGCTGAGCTCCGCCGACGTGGCGATGTTGCGCACGACCCGCCGGGCGGGCGCCGACATCGGCACCGTCAACCTGCTGGCCCCTCTCGAACGGCGCACGGCCCACCGCGGCCGGCTGGGCAGGGTGGCGACGGCCGTGCGGGCCGCCCGTGTCCAGATCGCGCGGGCGCAGGGGGTGGACGATCCCGGCGAGGCGTGGGAGCGCATCGCGCTGACCCCGGTGCTGGCCAGGGGCTCCGACCTCGGCGCGTCCGACGCCCGCACCCTGGCCGCGTACGCCACCCGCCACCGGCTGGCCTGGTTGTCGCTGCGCGGCGCGGAGCCGTCGCAGGGCGTCTCACGGATTCTCTCGCGAGCGTTGTCCTGAAATAGGATCCCGGGAAGCGGTGAGGATTGTCAGCAAGAGGAGGGCGTGATGGCGGCACGTCCCGACATGGCCAGAAAGCTCCTCATCTACTGGATGGACGCCGTCATGGCCGGCATGGCCGTGGTGTTCGCCGCGCTCACCATCGCCGAGACGACGGCCGGCACGATCTCCGTCGCCCGCGGGGCGTCCGTCCTCATGTGCCTGCTCGGCTTCTTCGGGCTCTATCCCTTCCTCCTCAGGCAGGCCTTCGACCACCGGCCGGGGCCCACGCCCAAGCTGGCGCTCGCGGCGGTGTTCGCGTTGGGCATGCTGCTGCTCATGCCGCACAACGGCGACATGGCCGGCCTGCGCTGGGAGAGCGTCACCCTGTGGTTGTCGGCCGCCGCGCTCTATCTGCCGCTGTGGGCGACGGTCTGCCTGGGCACGGCCTCGGTCGCCATGTCCACCGTGTTCCTCGCCCACACGACCGGCCAGGCGTGGCCGGGTATCCTCCTCAGCGAGACCGCCGTGGCCGTCGTCCTGATCGCGGCCATGCTGCTGTGGCGCTGGCTCTGGTGGATGATCAGGGACGCGCACAAGAGCCGCGAGGCGAAGGCGAGCCTGGCCGTCGCGGAGGAGCGGCTGCGCTTCGCCCGCGACCTGCACGACCTGCTCGGCCACAGCCTCGCCGTGATCACGCTGAAGAGCGAGCTGGCCGCCAAGCTGGCCACCAAGGACGCCGCGAGGGCGTCCGCCGAGATGGCCGCCGTACGCGAGCTGGCCGGCGAGTCGCTGGCCGAGGTGCAGCAGGCCGTGCATGGTTACCAGCGGCTCGACCTGGAGGAGGAGCTCGACGGCGTACGCGTCGCCCTGGAGGCCACGGGCGCCCGGTGCGAGATCCGGGCCAGAGCCGACGGGCTGGGGCCCGAGGCCAGGACGCTGCTGGCGTGGGCGGTGCGCGAGGGCGGCACCAACGTGCTCAAGCACAGCAGGGCCACCCGCTGCGCCATCACGATCGACGGAGGCGTGCTGGAGATGGTCAACGACGGCGTGAACGGCCTGCCGGGCACGCCGGGAAACGGCCTGCGCGGCCTTTCGGAGCGGCTGGTCGCGGCGGGCGGCTCGTTCTCCGCGGCGCCCACCAGGTCGGGCGAGTTCCTGCTGCGCGCGGCGGTGCCGTCGTGAGGGCGATCACCCGGATGCGGAACGCGACGAAGCTCGACAAGGCCCGCTGGCTGATCGTCTGCTCCTCCGACACGCTCATGGTTGTGGCCCTCGTCGGCTTCGTCCAGCTGTACTTCGGATGGCAGCAGGGCTGGCCCTGGCAGCTGGCCGCGACCGCCGCCGGGCTGCTGCTGATTCTCGTCGTGCTGAGCACGCGGCCGTTCAGGATCGCCGTCAGGGGCGGGAAGCGGCCCACGGCGATCATCGCCGTGGCCGGGGTGATCGTCCTGCTCCTGTCGTTCGTCCCGGTCTTCTGGGCGACCGCGACGTGGCTGGGGATGGTCGCGACGTTCGCCCGCAGGAGGACCGTCGTCGCCCTGTCCGTCGCGTCGATCGTGGTCACCAACCTGTACGTGACACTGGCCAACACCTTCCTCCCCGAACTGCTGCTCGTCCAGGTGCTGATCACCGTCATCTCGGTCGGCGCGGTGTGGGCCAACCTGCGGCTCTGGCACCTGACCAAGGAGGCGCACGAAGGGCAGGAGGCGCTGTCCAGGCTGGCGGTGTCGGAGGAACGCCTGCGCTTCGCCCGCGACCTCAACGACCTGCTCGGGCAGAGCCTCACCGACATCGCGGCCAGGACCGCCCACGCGGAGCGAACCCTGCGCTCCGGGCAGGAGGCGGCCGCCGAGATGTTCGAGGTGCGCGACCTGGCCAGGCGGTCGCTGCGCGAGGTGCGCAACGTCGTCCAGAGCTACCGGGCGATCGACCTGGACGAGGTCCTCGCCAGCGTGCGGGCGGTGCTGGAGGCGGCGGACGTACGCTGCACCGTGCGCGCCGAGATCTCATCGCTGTCGCCCGAGACCCGCACGCTGCTGGCCACGGTCGTACGCGAGGGCGCGACGAACGTGCTCAAGCACAGCAAGGCCGAACGCTGCACGATCACGATCCAGGACGGAGTGCTGGAGATGTCCAACGACGGGGTGAACGGGCCGCTGGGCGCGCATGCGCCGAACGGCCTGGCTGGGCTGGCCCAGCGCGTACGCGCGGCGGGCGGCACCCTGGAGGCGCGACCCACCCGCGAGGGACACTACCTGCTGCGCGCGGCGGTGCCGGCATGACCGCGCGCGTGCCGCGTACGAGGAGGCTCTCATGACCACCCGCGTGCTGCTCGCCGACGACGAGCACCTCGTCAGGGGCGCCATCGCGGCCCTGCTCGACCTGGAGGACGGCATCCAGGTCGTGGCCCAGGTGGGCCGTGGCGACGAGGTGGTGGCCGCGGTGGCCGAGCACCGGCCTGACGTGGCCGTCCTCGACATCGAGATGCCGGGCATGGACGGTCTGAGCGCCGCCGAGCAGATCAGCTCCGCGTGCAAGATCGTCATCCTGACGAGCCTGGGCCGCCCCGGTTACCTGCGCCGGGCCATGGCGGCCGGTGTGAGCGGCTTTCTCGGCAAGGACGCCTCGGCGGAGGAGCTGGCCATGGCCATCCGCAAGGTCCAGGCGGGCGGGCGTTACCTCGACGCCGAGCTGGCCGCCGCGGCGATGGCCGCCGGCGACAGCCCGCTGACCGAGCGCGAGCGCGACGCGCTGCGTCTGGCCGGCGACGGGGCCACGATCTCCAGGATCGCGGGCGAGCTGCACCTGACCGAGGGCACCGTACGCAACTACCTGTCGAGCGCCATGACCAAGCTCAACGCGCAGAACCGCCTTGAGGCCATCCGCACGGCGCAGCGCATGGGCTGGCTGTGACCCGTTGAGGCCCCAGCCGCCCGGCCTACGCCCGTACGAGCAGCGCGACGCACTCCACGTGATGGGTCATCGGGAAGGCGTCGAAGGCCCGCAGGTCCGCCAGCGTGTAGCCGCGCTCCGCCAGCCAGGCCAGGTCGCGGGCAAGAGTGGCCGGGTCGCACGACACGTACACGATGCGGAGCGCCTCCAGCGACGCGACGCGCGTCACCACCTCCCGCCCCAGCCCCGCTCTGGGCGGGTCGACCACGACGAGGTCGGCCCGCTCGATCTCGAACCGGTCGAGCGCGTCCTCGACGCGCCCCCGCTCCACGCGCGCCTGCGGCAGGTCGCGGAGGTTGGCGCGGGCGTCACGGACGGCGGACTCCTCCGACTCCAGCCCGAACACCGCCCCCTCGGGTCCCACGGCCTCCGCCAGGCCGGCCGCGAACAGGCCCACCCCGCAGTAGAGGTCGAGCGCCCACTCCCCCGGCTCGGGCGCGGCGTACGCCAGCACCGCGTCGAGCAGCGTCTCGGCGGCCCCGGGGTGCACCTGCCAGAAGCCGCTGCCCGCCACCCGGAACCGGCGCTCGCCCGCCTGCTCGTGCAACACGCCCGACCCGCGCCTCGGCACCGTGCGGCCCTTGCCCTGGTCGAGCAGGACGGAGGCGGGCGCTTCGAGGTCGGGCACGGTGACGCTGCGCCGGGGCCGTGGTTTGACGACCACGGCCCGGTCGCCCTGGGACGAGGCGATGACCTCGATGCCGGACGCGCCCGGCCAGGTGTGCTCCTCGGCGGCGACCGCCTCGACCTCGGGGTGGGCGATCAGGCAGGCGTCGACGACCTCGATCGCGTGGGAGCGGTGGCGGCGGAAGCCCAGCTCGCCGGAGGGCAGCGCGGCGAACTGCACCCGCGTGCGCCAGCCGAGTCCGTCCTCGGCCCCCGGCACCTCCTCGACCACGACCTCGCGCTCGATGCCCGCCAGCCGCTGCAGTTGCTCGGCCACGACCTGCGCCTTGAGCCGCCGCTGCGCCTCCAGCGTGGCGTGCTGCCAGTCGCAGCCGCCGCAGCGCCCGGGCCCCGCGAAGGGGCAGGGCGGGACGACCCGGTCGGGCGACGGATCGAGGATCTCCACGGCGTCGGCCCGCAGGAACCGGGTGGTCTCCTCGGTGACGTGTGCGATCACCCTCTCGCCGGGCAGCGCATGGCGCACGAAGACCACCCGCCCGTCGTGGCGTGCCACACACCAGCCGCCATGGGCGACCGGACCTACCGTCAGCTCGAGAGATGCCTGTTCCACACCGACACCCTATGTGCGCCGGCGCGGCGGCCGTCACGGGCCGGGGGGCCGCGCCGGGGGTCACGGGCGGCCCGTTACCCTAGGTGATCGTGAATGAGGGGCGGGTGGTGCGACGGCGGCTCGGGTTCGGGGCGACGCTGCTGGCCGTGCTGTTCGCCTGCGTCTCTCTGACGCCGTCGCTGCTGCCCCGCACATGGCTCTACCAAGGGGTCATGGGCGCCGTCACCGGGATCATCGGCTACGGCGCCGGCGCGGCGCTGGGCGCGCTGGGCCGCGCGGTGATCGGCTACCGGCCGTCCGGGCGGGCGCGGTCGATCGCCTGGCGGGTCCTGGTCGCCGGCTGCGCCGCGGTGGGGACGATCACGCTCTGGTACAGCTACGACTGGCAGCGCGACCTGCGGGCACTCATGGGCATGGACACGCACATCACCTGGTTCCCGCCGGTCATCCTCGCCGTGGCCCTCAGCCTGTTCACCGTGCTCCTGGTCCTGGCCAGGCTGGTACGCCTCGGCGGCCGCAAGCTGATCGGCTGGCTGGACCGGTTCGTGCCGTCGTACGCGGGGCACGCCATCGGGGTGATCGTCATCGGTCTCCTGGTGGCGGTGCTGGCTAACGACGTGCTGTTCAACGGGTTCGTGGCCCGGGTGAGCGACGTCTCGTCGGTGGCCAACAAGGGCACCAACCCGGGCGTGCGCCCGCCCGTCTCCCGCCAGTTGTCGGGCGGCCCCGCTTCGCTCGTGAGCTGGGAGTCGCTGGGCAGGGAGGGCCGCAGTTTCGCCGGCAGCGCGGTCACCCCCGCCCTGCTGACCGCCTTCTCCGGCCGTCCCGCCGCCGAGCCCATCCGGGTGTACGTCGGCCTCGACGCGGCGGCCACGCCGGAGGCGCAGGCGGAGTTGGCCGTGCGGGAGCTGGAGCGGACCGGCGCGTTCGAGCGGCAGATCATCGCCGTGCTCGGCACCACCGGCACCGGCTGGGTGGACGAGCACATCGCCGACTCGCTCGAGTACATGTACAACGGTCGCTCCGCCATGGTCGCGGTGCAGTACTCCTACCTGCCGAGCTGGGTGTCGTTCCTGCTCGACAGGGGCAAGGCGGCGGCCGCGGGCAAGGCGCTGTTCGAGGCGGTGCACGCCCGGCTGGCCGAGGTGCCGCCCGGCGACCGTCCCCGGCTGGTGCTGTCCGGCGAGAGCCTCGGCACGTACGAGCTGGAGCGGGCGTTCAGCGACCTCGACGACATGGTGGCCAGGACGGACGGCGCGCTGTTCGTCGGCCCGCCCAACGCCGACCCGATCTGGCGGCGGCTCACCGAGGGCCGCGAGCCAGGCAGCCCCGTGTGGCGGCCGGTCTACGAAGGCGGCAGGACGGCCAGGTTCGCCCAGCGCCCCTCCGACCTGAGCCGCCCGCCCGGCCCGTGGCTGCACCCGCGCGTGGTCTACCTGCAGAACGCCTCCGACCCGGTGGTGTGGTGGACGCCGGAGCTGATCTACCGCAGGCCGGCCTGGCTGGAGGAGCCGCGCGCCCCAGGCATGAACCCGCAGATGAACTGGTTTCCGCTGGTGACGTTCTGGCAGGTGCTGGTCGACATGACGGCCGCGCTGTCGGTGCCTCCCGGGCACGGGCACCGTTACAACTCCGACATCGTGGACGGGTGGGCGGCGGTGGCCGCGCCACCCGGCTGGAGCGCGGACGACACCGGCCGGCTGCGCGAGCTGATCAGCTCGAGCTGACCCGCCCCTCGTCGTCGCTCTGCTGCGCGGGGCGCCGCACCGATCCGGGCGCGGACGGCTCGGGCCTGCCCTTGAGCCGCTCGGAGGAGTGCAGTTGCCAGGGCACGCTGGTCACCATGACTCCCGGCTTGAACAGCAGCCGCGCCTTCAGCCGGAGCGCGCTCTGGTTGTGCAGCAGGTGCTCCCACCAGTGGCCGACCACGTACTCGGGGATGAACACGGTCACCACGTCGCGCGGCGAGCGCCTGCGCAGCGTCTTGACGTAGTCGAGGACGGGCTGGGTGATCTCGCGATAGGGCGAGTCGAGCATCTTGAGCGGCACGGGGATGCCGAGGCGCTCCCATTCCTCCCGCAGTTTGCGAGCGTCGTCTCCCTCGACGCCCACGGTGACGGCCTCCAGTGTGGACGGCCGGGTGACGCGGGCGTACGCGAGGGCCCGCATGGTCGGCTTGTGGATCTTGGAGACGAGGACGATCGCGTGGTTGCGCGCGGGCAGTATGGCCGGCTCGTCGTCCTCCGCGATCTCCAGTTCGGCCGCCACGTTGTCGTAGTGGCGCCTGATGCCCTTCATCATGAGGAACAGGACCGGCATGACGATCACCACGATCCACGCCCCGACCAAGAACTTCGTCAGCAGCACGACGATGAGCACCAGCCCCGTCATGATCGCGCCGAAGGAGTTGATCGCCCTGGAGCGGTGCATCTGGTGCCGGATCCTGGGCTCGGTCTCGGTCTTGAGGTGGCGGGTCCAGTGGATGACCATGCCGGTCTGGCTCAGGGTGAACGACACGAAGACGCCGACGATGTAGAGGTTCAGCAGGCGGCTGACGTCGGCGTCGAACCCCCAGAGCAGCAGGCACGCGCCGAGCGCCAGGATGACGATGCCGTTGGAGAAGGACAGCCGGTCGCCGCGGGTGTGCAGTTGGCGCGGCAGGAACCGGTCCTGCGCCAGGATCGCGCCGAGCACGGGGAAGCCGTTGAAGGCCGTGTTGGCGGCCAGGAAGAGGATCAGCGCGGTCACCGCCGAGACGACGACGAACGGCATCGACCCGCCCCCGAACACCGCGTCGGCCACCTGGGAGATGATCGGCTGCTGGTAGTAGCCGGGGCCGACGGGGGTGCCGTCCGGCCTGAGCAGGTCCTCGGCGACCACCGACGGCTCGGCCACCTTCACCCCGGACGCCAGACTGAGGGCGACGATGCCGCTGAACATGCTGATCGCCACCACGCCCATCATCAGCAGCGTGGTGGCGGCGTTCTTGCTCTTGGGCTTCCTGAACGCGGGCACGCCGTTGCTGATGGCCTCGACTCCCGTCAGGGCGGCGCAGCCGGAGGAGAACGCGCGCAGGATCAGGAACGCCGCGGCGAAGGCCGTGAGGTCGGTCTGCTCGGGCTCGATGGTGAAGTGGGCGCTGGGCGCCTGGATCCGCTCATCGAGGATCAGCAGCCGGAACCCGCCCCAGGCGATCAGCCCCAGCACGGCGACCATGAACGCGTAGGTGGGGAGGGCGAACGCGGCGCCCGACTCGCGGATGCCGCGCAGGTTGACCACGGTCAGCAGGACGACGATGGCGATGGCGACGGCGGTTTTGTGCTGGCCCACGAACGGAATGGTGGCGCCGACGTAGTCGACGCCGTTGGCGACGGACACGGCGACGGTCAGCACATAGTCGACCATGAGAGCGCTGGCCACGGTGAGCCCGGCGTTGCGGCCGAGGTTGGTGGTCGCGATCTCGTAGTCGCCGCCGCCGCTGGGGTAGGCGTGCACGTTCTGCCGGTACGACGCCACCACGGTGAGCATCACGACCACGACGGCGAGCGCCACCCACGGGCTGTAGGCGTAGAAGGAGGCGCCCGCCAGCGAGAGGATGACGAAGATCTCCTGCGGCGCGTACGCCACGGACGAGAGCGCGTCGCTGGCGAAGATGGGCAGGGCGATGCGTTTTCGCAGGAGTTGCTCGTGGAGCTGCCCGCTACGCAAGGCACGCCCCACGAGCATGCGTTTGACGAGATCCGTCACCTTCGCCACATAACGAGATGCTAGTCCTGTGTCGGGGGGACCGAACGCGGCAGCCCCCGTCGGTCCATACTGGTGTCGAGCAACCTGCCGACCGCGAACATGCGGGGGGACATGCATATTGTGATCATGGGATGTGGCCGGGTGGGTTCGACCCTCGCGCACATCCTCGAAGACGGCGGGCATTCCGTCGCCATCATCGACCGCGACCCGCAGGCGTTCCGGCGGCTGCGGGCCGGGTTCCGGGGGCGGCGGGTGACGGGCGTGGGCTTCGACCGCGGCGTGCTGACCGAGGCAGGCGTCGAGTCCGCCACCGCGTTCGTGGCGGTCTCCAGCGGCGACAACTCCAACATCATCTCCGCCCGTGTGGCGCGCGAGACGTTCGGGGTCGACAACGTGGTGGCCCGCATCTACGACCCCCGCAGGGCCGAGGTCTACCAGCGGCTGGGCATCCCGACGGTGGCGACCGTGCGCTGGACCGCCGACCAGATCATGCGCCGCATCCTCCCCGAGGGCGCCGAGCCGCTCTGGCGCGACCCCACCGGCACCGTCGTCCTGACCGAGGTGTCCGCGAACCCGGCCTGGATCGGCACGCGCGTCGTCGAGCTGGAGCAGCGGGCGCGGACGCGCGCCGCCTTCATCAACCGCATGGGGGAGGCCGTGACCATCGGGCCCGACACGGTGGTGCAGGAAGGCGACGTGCTGCACGTCATCGCCGCCGAGGGCGACATGGACCGGATCAACAAGGTGCTCGCCGCGGCACCGAAGGAGGACGACTGATGCGCGTCGCCATCGCCGGAGCGGGCGCCGTGGGCCGCTCCATCGCGGCCGAGCTTCTGGAGAACGGCCACGACGTGCTGCTCATCGACGTCGACCCCGCGGCCATCAAGATCGACAGTGTGCCCCGCGCGGAGTGGCTGCTCGCCGACGCCTGCGAGATCGCCTCCCTCGACGAGGCAGGGCTCAACAACTGCCACGTCGTGGTGGCCTCCACCGGCGACGACAAGGTCAACCTGGTGGTGTCGCTGCTGGCCAAGACCGAATACGGCGTGCCGCGCGTGGTCGCCCGCATCAACCACCCCAACAACGAGTGGCTGTTCAACGAGTCGTGGGGCGTCGACGTGGCCGTCTCGACCCCGCGCCTGCTGAGCGCGCTGGTGGAGGAGGCGGTGAGCGTCGGTGACCTGGTGCGCCTCATGACGTTCCGTCAGGGGCAGGCCAACCTCGTCGAGCTCACCCTCGCCGACGACGCCCCTGTCGTGGGCCAGCGGGCCGGCTCGGTGCCGTGGCCCGTCGACGCCGCGCTGGTGGCGATCCTGCGCGAGGGCCGGGTGCTGGTCCCCACGGCGGACGATCCGCTGGAGGCGGGCGACGAGCTGCTCTTCGTGGCCAACCAGGAGGTGGAGCAGGAGCTGGCCCACCTGCTGTCGCAACACTGACGCCGGGCCGCGCCGGTGCTCAGGACTCCCAGACGAACTCGTTGACCCGGTTCGGGTCGTCCTTGTCGGCGCAGAACCTGTGGGTGCTCGGTGACTGGTCGGGAATGTACACGTCGATCGCGCCGCTGATGTCCTTCCCGCAGACCAGGTTCCCCTGGTCGTCGCCGGCGATGGCGGGCACGGCCGCGAGCAGCAGGGCCGCGGCGGTCATGGCGAACGCGGCGGCAACACATCGGAACATGATGATCTCCGTACGAATGAGACGGCAGTTCGCCGGGTTTCTTACCCTCTGTAGCGGATCGTGCACTTAACGGTTCTTCCAGGCGTCTTGACGACTTTGCTGGATGTCCGGCGATCGGCGGGTAGGAGATGCCCATGCGCCACAACGTGCTGGCTTGTGACTATGACGAGACCCTGGCCCGCGGCGGCCACGTGGCCGAGACGACGATCGAGGCGCTGGAGCGGCTCTCCCGCACCGGCGTCAAACTCGTGCTGGTCACCGGACGCGAGCTCGACGACCTGCTCTCCGTGTTCCCGCACCCCGGCCTGTTCAATGCGATCGTCGCCGAGAACGGCGGCCTGCTGTACGACCCGGGGCAGCGCACCTGCGACGCCCTGGCCCCATCTCCGCCCGCCGCGCTGACCGACCGGCTGCGCAGCGAAGGGGTCAGCCCGCTGGGTGTGGGGAAGGTGGTGGTCGCCACGCGCGAGCCGAACGACGTACGCGTGCTGGCGGCCATCCGCGAGCTCGGGCTGGAACTGCAGGTGATCTACAACAAGGGCGCCGTCATGGTGCTGCCGCCCGGCGTGAACAAGGCGAGCGGCCTGGCCGCCGCCCTCGACCGCCTGTCGTTGTCGCCGCGCAGCACGGTCGCGGTCGGCGACGGGGAGAACGACCACGCGTTCCTGACAGCCGCCGAGTGCGGCGCCGCCGTCGCCAACGCGCTGCCCGCGCTCAGGAACTCGTGCGACCTGCGTCTGGCGGGCGAGGCCGGCGACGGGGTGGCCGAACTGGCCGCGATGATGCTCTCGGGTGACCTGGACGCGGTGGAGGTGCCGCGCCGGCACGTCCTGCTCGGCCATCGCGACGGCGAGGAGGTGCGCCTGCGGCCGTACGGCTCCGGGCTGCTGGTGGCCGGCCCCTCGGGCAGCGGCAAGTCCACGGTGACGACGGCTCTGCTGGAGCGGCTCGTGGGCGAGGGCTACCAGTGCGTGATCGTGGACCCGGAGGGCGACTACGCCGACTATCCCGGCGTCACCGTGCTCGGCGACCCCGACCGGGTGCCCGGCGTCGAGGAGGTCGCGCACGTGCTGGAGCAGCCGCGGCAGAGCGTCGTGGTCAACCTGATCGGCCTGCAACTGCGCGACCGCCCCGCGTACTTCGCCGAGCTGCTGCCCCGGCTGACCGGCGTACGCGCCAAGCTCGGCCACCCGCACTGGGTGGTGATCGACGAGGCGCACCACCTGCTGCCCGCCGAGGCGCGGCGCGTGCCGCTGGGCGAGGCCGCCGACCTCGGGTCGCTGCTGATGATCACCGTGCACCCCGAGGCGGTCAGCGCCGAGGCGCTGCGCCTGGTGACGGCCACGATCGCGGTGGGCAAGGAGCCCGAACGCACGCTCGCCGCGTTCGCCGAGGCCCTCGGCGAGGAGACTCCCTCGTTGGAGCCGGTCGACGGGGGCGACCTCGCGCTGTGGCAGCGCGGGGATGAGACGGCCCGGCACCTGACCCTCACTCCCGCCACCGTCGACCGCACCCGCCATCGCCGCAAGTACGCGGCGGGCACCATGGCCAAGGACAAGAGCTTCTACTTCACCGGGCCGGGCGAGCGGCTGCGGCTGCGGGCGCGCAACCTGCACACCTTCGTCGAGCTGGCCGAGGGCGTGGACGACGACACCTGGCTGCATCACCTGCGCAGGGGCGACTACTCGCAGTGGATCCGCGACTGCCTCGGGGACGCCGGCCTGGCCGACGAGGTGGCGGAGCTGGAGCGGGCGGAGGCGCCGGAGGCCGTGGAGAGCAGGCAGCGGGTGGCCGACCTCATCGGTGAGCGCTACACGCTCCCCGCCGAACCCACCGCCTTCGACCCGGACCACGACGACCGCTGACCGGCCACGCCACCGATGCTCCAGCGGTAGTCCAGCGGATTGCTTTGACAATCAAACCTTCCATTGATTAGAGTTTTTGATTGTCAAGGCAAACCGGCGTTGCAGCGCAGGCTTTCCAGCGGCACCCCGCACCGACCCCCATCCGGGGGACGCTGCTGTGCCTGTTGCTGACTCACCGCACGACTCTCAGTCAAACAAGGAGACAACCATGATCCTCGTCACTGGAGCCACCGGCAGTGTCGGCCGCCACGTCGTCGACGGGCTACTCGAGGAAGGCCAGTTCGTCCGCGCGATCAGCAGGAACCCCGACGGCGCCAAGCTCCCCCCATCGGTCGAAGTCGTCGCGGGCGACCTCGCGATCCCCGAGGCGCTCCCGCTCGACGGCGTCAGGACGGTCTACCTGGTCGCCATGGGCGACCGCCCGCACAGGACGGCGCAGGTGCTGGCGGACGCCGGCGTCACCACGGTCGTCCTGCTCTCGACCAGCGAAGTGCTGGACGACACCGACGAGCAGCCCGGCGCCATCGCGGCCCGGCACGCCGCGTTCGAGGACGCGCTCGAGCGGTCCGGGATGTTCTGGACGTTCCTGCGGCCGAACGAGTTCGCGGGCAACGCCCTGCAGTGGGCCTCCCAGATCCAGGAAGGCGACGTGGTCCGCGCGCCGTACGGTGACGCCTGGTCGGCGCCGATCCACGAGCGCGACGTCGCCGCCGTGGCGGTGCGCGCCCTGGTCGACGACCACCTCCACGGCGCCAGACTGGTGCTCACCGGCCCCGAGGCGATGACCCATCGCGACCAGGTCGGCCACATCTCGGCGACGCTGGGGCGGCCGCTGGCGTTCGAGGAGATCCCCGCCGCCGCCGTACGCGAGAAGATGGTGGCCTACGCGCCGCCGGAGATCGTGGACGCCCTGCTCGGCCGGCTCGCCGAGACCGTGGGCAAGCCGCCGACGGTGACCACCACGGTCCAGAACGTCACCGGCCGCCGGCCGCTCACCTTCCGCGAATGGGTTGCTGAGCATGAGCCCGAGTTCCGCTAAGCTCTGTCCATGCGCCAGCACCTCATCGACGAGCTCATGCTGGCTCTGACGGACCTGCAGAACGCCTCCGAGATGGCCGACGCGGCCGTCTCGGAGCGGCTCGGCCTCAACCGCACCGACTCCCGGTGCGTGGCCTATCTGATCACGCGAGGTCCGGTGGCCTCCGGCGAGCTGGCGGAGCTCGCGGGCCTCACCCCCGGCGCCCTGACGGTCGCCGTCGACCGGCTGGAGAAGGCCGGTTTCGCCGAGCGCGTCCGCGACCAGGCCGACCGGCGGCGGGTGCTCATCCGTCCCACGGAAAAGGCCCGCGCGCTGGCCCGCGACTCATGGGGGCAGGCGGTCAAGGAGGCCGAGGCCCAGTTCGCCGCCTACACCGACGAGCAGCTCGTCCTGCTCACCGAGTTCCTCAAGGGCCAGGTGGCGCAGCAACGGCGCAACGCCGAGCGCGTGCGCGACTCCTCCACCTGGTCGTGACGGTCCTCAGCCCCGCACCTCGATCGTGCCCGTGGGGCAGCGCCGGGCGGCCCCCCGCACCCGCTCGTGCAGCGCGGCCGGCGGCTCGGGAAGGAGCACCATGACGACGCACTCCTCCTCGTCCAGCCCGAACACCTCGGGCACGGTCAGCGCGCACAGCCCGCTGCTGCAGCATTTCTCCGGATCAACGGTGACGTGCATGTCACTCACCAGGTGATCGGGATCTCGACCAGGCTCTCGATGAGGGTCCCCTCCGTGCGCCGCAGTTCCTCAGGCGGGATCGCGAGGCGCAGGGTGGCAAACCTGCGCAGCAGTGTTCCCAGCGCGGTCTCCAGCTCCACCCGAGCCAGCGCGGCGCCTACGCAGAAGTGCGGTCCGACGCTGAAGGTGAGATGGGGGTTGTCCGCGCGGGTGATGTCGAGGTCGTCGGGCCGGTGGAAAACCTTCTCGTCCCAGTTCGCCGACTCCACAGCCGGGATGACGCCGGACCCCTTGGGGATCGTCACGCCGCCTACCTCGATGTCCTCGGTCACGTAGCGCAGCATGGACAGCGAGCCGCTCATGAGCTTCCAGCGCAGCAGCTCCTCCACAGCGCCCGGCAGCAGCGACTCGTCGGCGCGCAGCGCCTGCACCTGGCCGGGCTCGGCAAGCAGCTTGGCCACGGTCAGTCCGAGCTGGCTGGCGGTGGTCTCGTAACCGACGAGCAGGAGCAACCGGCACCACCAGTGCAGCTCGTACTCGCTCAGCCGGGTGTCGTCCTCGTCGTGAACCTGGATCAACGCGCTGACGAGGTCGTCGGCCGGCCGTTCGCGCTTCTCCTCGATCAGCGTGCTCATGTACGCGTTCAGCTCGCCCAGCGCGCCGTGGATCTCCTCCCTGGTGTACTTGCCGGTGGACAGGAAGTGGTCCGTCCACCGGCGGAAGCGGCCCTGCTCCTCCGGCGGGACGCCCAGCAGGTCGCAGATGACGCGGATGCTCAGCGGGAACGCCAGCTCCTCCGACACGTTCACGGGCGGGGTCTTGGCCGCCATCGCCTCGATCAACTCGTCCGTGATCTCTTGGACCCGCGGCCGTAACCGCTCCACCCGCGTCGCCGTGAACGCCTTCATCACCAGCCGCCGCACACGGGTGTGCTCCGGTGGATCAGGATCCATCTTCGAGTCCTGGAACATCATGTTGTTCTTGGACACCCTCGGGGCGTCCGGCCGGTTGAGGTTACGGCTGACCCTCGGGTCCGTCAGCACGCTCTTCACGTCGTCGTACCGCGTGACCAGGTAAGCTTCGTCGCCGCTGGGGAGGATCACCCGCTGTACGGGCGCCTCCCGGATCGTGCCCAGCTCCTTGGGGACGGCGAGCGGTCCAGGGCGGCTGAACGGGTACGGGATGGGATTGGCGCTCACGGCTGCCTGCCTCTCTTGAATCGTTCACCACGCGACGGGGACCTCGCGGAGGCCCAGGTCCAGCGGGCTGTCATGGTGGCGCAGCGCGCTCGGCGGCACGGCCAGGCGCAGGGTCGGCACCTTGCGGATCAGGGCTTCCAGCGCCACCTGCAGCTCCAGCCGGGCCAGCGCCGCCCCCATGCAGAAGTGGGGCCCGGCGCTGAAGACGAGGTGCTGGTTGTTCTTCCTGGTGATGTCCAGCCGCATCGGGTCCGGGAAGACCGACTCGTCGAGGTTGGCGGACTCCAGGATCGGGATCAGTCCGGAGCCCCGGGGGATCGTCACGCCGCCGACCTCGATGTCGTCGGTCACGTAGCGGAGCATCGACAGCGAGTGGCCGGCGATCTGGCAGCGCAACAGCTCCTCGACCGCGTCGGGGATCAGCCCCGGGTCCTCACGCAAGCGTCCGAGCTGGCCCGGATGGGTGAGCAGCAGGACGGTGCCGCTGCCGAGCTGCGTCGCCGTGGTCTCGAACCCCGCCAGCAGCAGGATCACGCACCAGACGTGCAGCTCATGGGCGCTCAGCCTGCCGTCGTCCTCGTCGTGCACCCCGATGAGAGCGCTGATCAGGTCGTCGCCGGGGTCGCGGCGCTTGCCCTCGATCAGTTCGCCCATGTACTGCCAGGCCTCACCCAGCGAACCGCGGAAACGTGCCTGGTCCTCCGGCGGGACGCCGAGCAGGCCGCAGATGACCTGCAGGGTGAGCGGCACGGCGAACGCCTCGTGCAGGTCGACCGGCGGGCTCTGCTTGAGCAGGTCCGTGACCAGTTCCTCGGCGACCTGCCGCACGTGCGGGCGCAGGGCCTCCACACGGGTGGCGGTGAACGCCTTGGCCATCAGCCGCCGCATGCGGGTGTGCTCGGGCGGATCGCGATCGATCCGCGGGTTCTGGAACACCTTCGTCTTCTGCTCGGTCATGCGCGGAGCCCCCGGACGGTCCCGGTTACGGCTCACGCGGGGGTCGGAGAGCACCCGGCGGATGTCCTCGTACCGCGTCACCAGGAACGCCTCGTCACCGCTCGGCAGGGTCACCCGGACGACCGGCTCCTCGCGCAGCGTGGCCAGCTCCACGGGCGGCTCGGCGGCGCCCGGCCAGGCGAACGGAAACCTCAGCGGCGAGGACTGCATGGATCGTCTCCCCATCAACGACGGATCACCGTGATCCCCATCGTGGTGGGAGCCGCTTGAGGGCGGGCCGAGAAGCGCTGGAGGTGCAGGCCCTCGCCTCCAGCCATCCTCTAACAGGCCCTGAGATGGTGAGCGCGATCACGCAGTCGTCGTCGAGGGAAGGTGGCCCATGCGTGTCTTGTTCGTCACCACGAACTGGGGTTCGCACTACTACCATCTCGTCCCGCTCGTCTGGGCGATGCGCGCCACCGGCCACGAGGTCTACGTGAGCTGCGAGCCGTCCTTCGCAGAGACGATCGTGCGTTCAGGGGCGACCGCCGTTCCGACCAGCCGGGACGTCGACCAGGACGAGCTGATGAAGCGGGTGCTGGCCGATCCTCCCGACTGGCCGGACATCGCCCCCGAGGGCGTGTCCCAGGAGGAGTGGGACGGCAGCTGGCGCGCCGTCTCCCGGCGGGCTTTCCCGATGTTCGCCGAGCTCGCCGGGGAACTCGCCGGCGACGTGCTGCGGCAGACCCGGGCGTTGCGGCCCGACCTGATCGTGTACGAGCCGACCAGCTTCGTCGCGCCCCTGGTCGGCGCGGCCATGGGGATTCCCGCGGTCCGCCATGTGCTGGGGGTGGACGTCATCTACATGGCGCGTAACATCGTGCCGCTCGTGCTGCGTCCGCTCGCGGACCGGCTCGGCGTCGGCGACGTGGACATCCTCGGCCTGGCCACGATTGACAACTGCCCGCCGGCCATGCAGCTGCCGTCGCAGGTGAACCGGATCAGAACGCGGTTCGTACCGTACAACGGCTCGGGGGCGATGCCGGACTGGCTGCTCGAGCCGTCGCCCCGGCGCCGGGTGGGGGTCAGCTGGGGTCTGTGCGCCTCGGACCGCGGTCGCGGGTTCCTGGTGCCCGAGCTGGTCAAGGCGCTGTCCGAGTTCGACGTCGAGGTCGTCGTGACCCTGTCCGCCGCCGACCGCAAGAACCTTCCGGAGGGCGAACTGCCGGGCAACGCGCGGGTGGTGGAGTCGCTGCCGCTGCACCTGCTGATGCCGTCGTGCGACGCGATGCTGCACCAGAGCGGCATCAGCACGATGCTGACGGCGCTGAGCTACGGCGTGCCGCAACTCGTGCTGCCGCAGATGCCAGACGAACTCATGGAGTCGCGACCGCTCATCGCCGCCGGGGCCGGCATCGCGGTGGCCCCGGAGGCCGGGCTCGACACGATCGCCGAGCGCGCCGCCGAGCTGGTCACCGTGCCCTCCTACCGCGAGGCCGCAGGCAGGCTGCGCGAGGAGATCAGGCGGCAGCCCTCCCCCACCGAGACCGTCAAGGAGCTCGAAGCCTTCGTCCGGGGCTGAACGTCCCGAAGCCCGTCACGTCGATAGGAAGGTGCCAGCCCGTGATCGAATCAACCCAGCAGCCCGTCTCTCCCGCGGAGGCGGTCTTCCGACTGTCCAACGGCATGTCCGTCGCAGCCATCGTGCTGGCCGCGGCCCGCCTCCGGATCGCGGACGCGGTCGGCGACGGACCCCGGTCCGTGAGCGACATCGCGGCAAGACTCGGTGCCGACGAGGACGCCCTGACCCGGATGTTGCGCG
Source organism: Nonomuraea sp. K271 (assembly GCF_009908215.1). Taxonomy (NCBI): domain Bacteria; kingdom Bacillati; phylum Actinomycetota; class Actinomycetes; order Streptosporangiales; family Streptosporangiaceae; genus Nonomuraea; species Nonomuraea sp. K271. The sequence continues at coordinate 42,374 of NZ_JAAAHR010000023.1, forward strand.
CACTGGCCGCGTTCGGCATCTTCCGTCAGGTGGACCCCACCACGTACGTTCACACCGAGATGTCGCTCGCCATGCGTACGGACCACCCGGAGCGGCTGCACGACAGGCTGATGACCGGCGGCGACTGGGGCTGGACGATGTGGGGCAGGCTCCCGGAGGCGATCCGGACCGGGGAGCGCGCCTTCGACAAGGAGTACGGCACCGACTTCTTCGCCTATCTCGATGCCGACCCGGACGCCCAGGACATGATCTACAACGGGGTGACCGCCTGGTCGGACCAGATGCTGCCGAGCATCGTGGACGCCCTCGACCTCACAGGAGTGCGCACGTTCGCCGACATGGGAGGCGGGAAGGGCGCCCTGCTCCGGCTGTTGCTCCAGCGCCACCCGCACGTCGAAGGGCTGCTGTACGAGGACGAGCGCACGCTGCGCGTGGTCATGGACGACCTCAGGACCGGTGAGCTGGCCAGTCGCTGCCGGCTGGCGTCCGGCGACTTCTTCGAGAAGGTGGAACACGCGGCCGACCTGTATCTGTTCAAGCTGACCCTGCACATGTACGACGACGAGAAGGTCGCCAGGGCGCTGCGCAACTGCGCGGCGGCCGCAGCGCCGGGCGCACGGGTCGTCATCGCCGACCCGATGCTGACCGATCCGCCGCAACATCCGTTCGCGCCGAGCATGGACCTGCACATGCTGCTGGTCATGGGCGGGCGTGAACGCACGGAGAGCGGCTACAGGGCCGTGTTCGAGCGGGCCGGGATGCGCTTTCGCGGTGTGACACCCACCGACAGCGTGCTGTTCCTCGCGGAGGGCGAAGTGGTGGGCTGAGTCCGCAGATCACAGGGCGGGCGGCACACGCGGCCGCCCGCCCTTTCGTGTTCCCGATGTCACCAGGGGATCTTCCGCCGGCTCCGGAGGAAGACCCCCGTGGGCCCGTCGTCGGGGAGGGTCGCCGCCCAGACGACGTCCGTGGCGGCGTCCTGCGGCGTCTGCTCCGCGTCCGGGTACATCCGGGTGCGCACCCTGCCGGGGTTGACGGCGTTCACCAGGACGCCACGGTCGCGGGCCTCCGCGGCGAGCAGCACCGTGACGGCGTTGAGCGCGACCTTCGACACCGCGTAGGCGGGGGCGCCCGCGAACAGGCCGTTGCTGAACGCGCCCGCGCCGCTCGACACCATGACGATCCGGCCCCAGCCCCGCGCCAGCATGCCGGGCAGGAACGCCTGGCTCATCCGCCAGGCGCCCAGCGTGTTGACCTGGAGGTGCCGCTCCACCAGCTCGAGCGGCACCGACGCCGGCGAGGTGCCGCCGTCGAGCAGCACGCCGGCGTTGTTGACCAGGATGTCCGCCGCCTTGACCTGCTCGAAGCAGCGGCGCACGCTCGCGCCGTCGGTGATGTCGAGCTCCACCGCCAGCGCGCCGTCGCCGCACGCGGCTGCGACGCGCTGGACGCCGCGCTCGTCCCGCCCGGCTACGATCACCCGGTGCCCGAGCCCGGCGAGCGCCTCGCAGACCGCCTTTCCGATGCCGCGGCCGGCCCCCGTCACCAGTGCGGTCCTGCGGATCGACGTGCTCACGCCGATCCGGCCCTGTCGGCGACCGGTTGCTTCGCCTCGCCCTCCGCGGTGAAGCGCAGACGGCGTCCGAAGCCGGCCACCAGGAAACCGACGCAGATGGCGAGCGCGCCGACGCCCAGGTAGTAGTACTGGTCGGGAACCACCTCGGCGATGTGGACGATCTGGCTGCTCAGCCCCGCGCCCAGGGCACTGAAGAGCCAGACGAGACCGATCGTGCGCCCGATGAACGTCGAGGAGGTGACCTCGGCGGCGGCGGCGATCCCCACCGGGCCGATGATGACCTCGCCGCAGGCGATCAGGAAGAACACCGACAACAGCCAGAGGGGCGACACGGAGTTCCCGCCTTCGGCCGACGCGGCGGCGCCGCACATGATGACGAAGCCGGTGCCGGCCAGGATCAGGGCCGCTCCGAACTTCATGGCCGAACTGATCTTGGCGTCGAAACGCACCCACAACCAGGCGAACACCGGCGCGGAAACCAGGATGAAGAAGGGGATCGCGGACTGGAACCAGCTGCCTGGGAGAACGAAGCCCAACAGCTCGCGCTCGGTGGAGTGCTTGGCGAAGAGGTTGAGCATCGATCCCGCCTGTCCCGCCAGCATCCAGAACAGCGAGAACGACAGCAGCAACCAGAAGAACGCGCTGAGACGCTGCCGGCCGCCGCCGTCCAGCTCCGGGTTGCGCGAGAGAAGCCGGAAGTAGAGGAACGGCACGGTCAGCGCGACCAGGCCGAAGAGGCCGATGAGGTGCATGGGGGCGAAGGTGCCGGCGACCACGTCCACCGTGATCAGGGCGGCGAGCACGACGACGGCCGTGACCCCCCGGCGCAACATCTTCGCGCGCTCCTCCTCGCCGGCCGGATGCGGCGCGAGCTGACCGACCTCGCCGAAGTGGCGCGAGCCCATCGCGAACTGCGCGACACCGAACGTCATCCCGACGCCCGCGGCGGCGAAACCCCAGTGCCAGCCGAGTGTCTCCCCGAGGAAACCGACCACCAGGGGCGCGATCAGCGCACTGATCTGGATGCTGACGTAGAGGATGGAGAAGGAGGCCTCGCGCTTGGCCCGCTGACCGGTACCGAAGAACCCGCTGATCAGCGCGAACATGTTGGGCTTGAGCAGGCCGGTGCCCAGCGCGATCAGCACCAGGCCCGCGTAGGAGCCGACGTCTCCCGGGACGGCCATGCTGTAGTGACCGAGCGCGATGAGCACGCCGCCCCACAACACCGCCCGCCAGGCGCCGAAGACCCGGTCGCCGAGCCATCCGCCGGGCAGGGAGAGCACGAAGACCAGGCCGATGTAGGCGCCGAACAACGCCGAGGCCTCGCCCATGGACAGTCCGAGCCCCCCCTCGTCCCTGCCGGAGGCGGCGTACAACGTGAGGATGGCCATCATCCCGTAGAAGCTGAAACGCTCCCAGATGTCGGTGAGGAAGATGGTGGTGAACCATCGCGGGTAGCCAAAAGCTGATCTTCCACTCATGTCGCGCTCCAGGCGGCAATCGAGGAGCATGCTCCTCATGATCTTGAAGAGGGTCTGACGACCCCTGTTCAGCGGCTCACGAGCAGCCGCCGTGCTCCCGCAGGATGGGCAGGAGCCGGTTCGGCTCGGTGGGGAGGAGGTCCGGTCCGGCGTCCTCGGCGGCCATGGTCGCGGTCTTGGCAGCCGTCACCTGGTCCAGGGTCATGCCCATGAAGTAGACGATCTCCTCGTGGTTCGTCGTCTCGGCGAAGCTCTCGAACCCCGTCTTGTAGTAGAGATCCACCCGCGTCGGAAGCGGTGACAGATCCGGGTCACGGCCCGCGCGCAACTCGGCCACGATCTGCGGCACCGGGAAGCCCAGTTCGACCCCCCTGCGCAGGTGGTAGCGCTCGCCCTCCACCTCGACCAGGGGCGGCGGCGGAGCCGTACGGCGCTCGCCCTCCTTGTGGTAGACCGGCAGGGTGAGCAGGTCGTACCTGAAGATCTCGTCGAGCAGGGCGGCGGTTCCGCCGGGCAGCGTCGGGCTCATCGACTCGGCCCACCACCGTCCCAGCAGGTCGCGGGCGTCCTCGCTGCCGTAGAGGTAACCGAGGGCGGGACCGTACGCCTGCTGGTCGGCGGCGGCCAGCGCCTGCGCCGTCAGCAGCGGCGCCGCCCGCGGGTCGTCGCTCTTCTCCACCCACGACTCGAAGTCACGCAGGATCTGGGACTGGGTCAGGCCGGCCAGCCTCAACGCCGGAACCCAGATGTTGCGCAGCACCATGTACTCCGCCATGATCCGCGCCCAGTACAGGAAGCGCTGCATGCGCTCGTTCTCTTCGAACGTCATCGTGTTGTGGCTGAGCACGTACTCGAAGTCGTCCGTGTCCCCGCGGACGGAGACGATGCCGTATTGCGCCTTCTTCTCCGAGTACTCGGTGTTGGGCAACATCAGGAGCGGATAGACGGCGATGCGCGAGACCTTGCGGGCCAGGCGGTCGTAGCCCTCGAAGAAGGAGTCGATCGTCTCGCCCGGCGCTCCCCACAGCAGCTCGGCGTAGCATTCGAGGCCCTCTTCGCTCAACCAGGCGACGAGGTCCTCCCACGCGTTGACCTTCATGTTCTTCCGGTTCATCTCGCCCAGGGCGGTGTCATTCAGCGTCTGCAGGGCGAGGGTGAAGGAGCTGCGCAGCCCGGCCTGCTTCATCTTCCGCACGATGGAGTAGAAGACCTTGGACTTGTTCTTCGCCCACGAGCTCTCCAGAGCCTTCGGATAGCCGTACCGCTCGCGGATCTCGATCAGGTCGTCGACGAACTCCTCGTCGATGGGCAGCAGGCCGAAGTTGGCGTCGCACAACGCGATCGTGTGCACGTTGAGCTTCGCGAGGAGCTCCAGCTCCTCCCGCAGCCGGTGTCTGGAGAACGCCCGCACGCGTTGCCCGGTCGCGCCGCCCCAGTAACAGAACGAACACTTGTACGGGCAGCCGCGGTTGGTCTCCATCAGCGCCACGTCGTAGCGGAATCCGCCGTCGTCGCCGGTCAGTTCGATGGCCCCGGTGAGGATCGGCGACGGGATGATGTCGAGGTCACTGATCCGTTCCCGTTCCGCCGTCGTCACCGTGGCGCCGGACACGTCGCGAAAGGAGATTCCGGAGATCGCGTGGAGGTCGTGCCGCGAGCGGCCGTCCAAGCAGGCGCCGAGCAGGTCGCGGAAGACGAGCTCGCCCTCGCCGTTGACGATGACGTCGACGTCCGGGAACATGCCGAAGACGCGGTCGGCCTGGTTGGCCACGTGCGTCCCGCCGAAGATGATCCAGCCGTCGGGGTTCAGCTGTCTGAAGGTCTCCGCGAGCGTGCCGAAGGCCCGGTAGTTCCAGCCCAGGACCGAGCAGGCGAGAATATCCGGCATCTCTCCCCTGAACAGGTCGGCGGCCATGACGGGCAGCGTCACCGCGCCTCGGTAGTTGCAGATTCTGATATCTGTCCCAGCCGCTATCCGGGGCTCGGACAAAGCCGTGGACTTAAGATATCCAGCGGCCAGCGGCATGGACTCGTACGGCATGTCCCAGACGCCTTGCTGAAGAATGTTGACGACGATCCGGCCATCGGCTTGCATGTAGATCTCCCATCGCGATCTACTAAATCCCGAACAGTCCCATCAATAAACGACGGACCGCTCGCGAATAACTGGAGCCGGGTTGGCGCGACGGTCGAATGCGACGTCGCCCGGCTGGATCACTCCCATTTCGTCGATCAGCGCCGTGGTGTGCTTGGCCGCCCGGTACACCGGATGGCCGAGCACCTCGAGGAGGAAATCGCGGGTCGTGCACATTCCCGGGCCCTCGACGTGGAACTCCTCCAGCGCGCGCTCCGCCCGGGCGATGGCCTGGCGCCGGTCGGGAGCCCAGACGGCGACCTTGGCGAGCAGCGGGTCGTAGTCCGGCGTCACCCGCATCCCAGGCTCCCCGTGGGTGTCCACCCGGACGAACGGCCCCGCCGGGGTCACGAACCGCCGCACGGTTCCCGGCGTGGGCAGGAAGCCCCGGCGCGGGTCCTCCGCGTTGACCCGGCACTCGATGGCCACCCCCCGGGGGACGATGTCCTCCTGCCGATGGGCCAGCCCGTATCCGGCGGCCACCTGCAACTGCTCGCGCACGAGGTCGATGCCGGTCACCATCTCCGTCACCGGGTGCTCCACCTGGATGCGGCAGTTGACCTCCATCGCGTGGAACCCGTCCTCGTCGTCGACGAGGAACTCGTACGTCCCCGCGCCGGCGTATCCCACGGCCTGGGCGGCCCGTACGGTGGCGGCGCAGATGCGGTCGGCCAGCTCGCGCGACAACCCGGGCGCCGGGGTCTCCTCGACCAGCTTCTGCCTCCGGCGCTGCACGGAGCAGTCGCGCTCGCCGAGGTGGATCACGTTGCCGTGGCCGTCGCCGAGGATCTGCACCTCGATGTGCCGGGCGTTGTCCAGGTATTTCTCCAGGTACACCCGGGAGTCGCCGAACGCCGTCTGGGCGCCGGCCCTGGCCTGGGCGTACTCGCGGGCCATGTCGCGGGGATCCCGTACGACGCGCATGCCCCGTCCCCCGCCGCCCGCGACGGCCTTGAGGATCACGGGATAGCCGATCTCGGCGGCGAGCGAGCGTGCCTGCGCCAGCGTCGCCAGCGGCTTGGAGCTGCCCGGCAGCACCGGCAGCCCGGCCGCCCTGGCGATGTTGCGCGCCTCCGCCTTGTCGCCGAGCCTGGCCAGCACGGAAGGGGCTGGGCCGATGAAGATCAGCCCCGCGTCCTGGCAGATCTCGGCGAAGTCCGGGTCCTCGGACAGGAAGCCGTAGCCGGGATGCACCGCGTCGGCCCCTGCCTGCAGGGCCGCCGTGACGAGCGCGGCCGGGTTGAGGTAGCTGCGCCGCGCCTCCGACGGCCCGATGCAGACCGTCTCGTCGGCGAAGCGGGCCACCATGGAGTCCCGGTCGCTGTCGGAGCACACGGCGACGGTGCGGATGCCGAGCTCACGGCAGGTACGGGCGATGCGCAGCGCGATCTCGCCGCGGTTGGCGATGAGAACCGTCGAGAACATGCGTTCCTCTCGTTCAGTGGCCGCTGTCCGGGTCGTGGGGTTCGAGCACGAACAGGGACTCGCCGTACTCCACCGGGTCGCCGTTCTTCACGAGCACCTCGACCACACGGCCTGGCCTGTCGGCGTGGACCGCGTTCATCAGCTTCATCGCCTCGATGATCGCCACCTGCTGTCCGGCCTCGACCGTGTCTCCGACCTCGACGAACGCGCTGCTCTCCGGGGAGATCGCGCGGTAGAAGGTGCCGACCAGGGGCGCCTCGATCACGATGGCGTCGGGCGAGTCGCGCGCGTCGGCCGCCGCGGTCCCCGCCGCCGCGCCGTCGGCCTGGGGTGCGCCGGGGTCGCCGGCCTGGACCGCGACCGTACCGGGCCATTCGAGTTCGACGCTCATGTCGCCCGCCTGCACGCGTACACGTTTCAGCGGGCCGGGGGCCGTGTTGAGGATTTCGCCGGCGTGCCTGCACAGCTCGCCGATGCTGGTGTGCTCGTCGGTCATGTGTTCCTCGCGTCCTCGATGCCGTAGCGGCGGAAGCGGCGCCTGCGGCGTTCCACCAGTTCGCGGGGGGGCAACGGGGTCAGCTCGGACAACATCGCGCCCAGGGCGGCGCGCAGGGTCTCGGCCGCGGCCACCGGGTCCTCGTGCGCCCCGCCCGCGGGCTCCGGCAGGACCGCGTCGACGATGCCCTGCCGGAGCAGGTCGCGGGCGTCGAGCCGCAGTGCCGCCGCGGCGCGGGGCGCCTCGCCCCGGTCCTTCCACAGGATCGCCGCGCAACCCTCGGGGCTGATCACCGAATACACCGCGTTGGAGAACGCGAGCACCCGGTCCGCGACCGCCAGCGCCAGCGCGCCGCCGCTGCCGCCCTCGCCTGTGATCACGGACACGACCGGCACCTTGAGCCCTGACATCAGCCGCAGGTTCTCCGCGATCGCCCACGCCTGGCCGCGCTCCTCCGCCTCGACGCCGGGATGCGCCCCCGGCGTGTCCACCAGCGTGACGACCGGCAGGCCCAGCTTCTCCGCCAGCCGCATCAGCCGGGCCGCCTTGCGGTAACCCTCGGGCAGGGCCATGCCGAAGTTGCGGCTGACCCGCTGGGCGGTGTCGTGGCCCTTCTGGTGCCCGACCAGGACGATCGGCCGGCCGTCGAGGCGGCCGAGGCCGCCTATGATCGCGGGACAGTCGCCGGAGAGCCGGTCGCCCTTCAACTCCTGGAAGTCGTCGAGCAGCTGGTAGACGTAGTCGAGCGTGGTGGGGCGGCCTTCATGCCTGGCCAGGCGCACCACGTGCCAGGGCTCGTGCTCCGGCAACTCGCCGGGGTCACGGACCAGCCGCGCGGTCCTGGGCCCGCGGGCGCGCGGCGCGTCCTGGCGCACCATGCCGAGCAGCGCCCCGAGCACGGGCCGAAGGGCGGACCGCGGCACGACGGCGTCGAGGAAGCCCCGCGCCTGCATGAACTCGGCGCTCTGGAAGCCCTCCGGCAACTCCTGCTGGATCGTCTGCTGGATCACCCGGGGCCCGGCGAAGCCGATGCGCGCCCCCGACTCGGCCAGAATGACGTCGGTCAAGGTCGCGAAGGACGCCGCCACGCCGCCGTAGGTCGGGTTGGTGACGAGCGAGATGGTCAGGATCCCCGCTTCGTCCAGCTCGGCCAGCGCCTGTGCCGTCTTCGCCATCTGCATCAGGGCGTAGGCGCCCTCCTGCATACGAGCGCCGCCGGAGGCGGTGACCAGGAGCAGCGGCGTGCGCGTGCGCAGCGCCGTCTCGCAGGCCCGGACGATGCGTTCACCGACGCCCGCACCGAGGCTGCCGCCGAGAAACCGGAAGTCCATGACAGCGGCGATCACCGGGTGGTTCATCACCGAGGCGGTGACGCAGGTGACCGCCTCACCCGCGCCGGTACGCTCGCGGGCCTGCCTGAGCCGGTCGGGATACGGCAGGGAGTCGGTGAACCCGATCGGGTCCTCGACGGTCGAGGGGGACTCGAAGGGCACGATCGAACGGTCGTCCAGCAGGTGCGCCATCCGTTCCGACGCGTGCAGCCGGGAATGCGCCCCGCAGCCCGGGCAGACGCCCAGATCGCGCTGGTGTCGCTTGACATAGACGAGTTCGCGGCACTCGGGACAACTGATCCACTGTGCCGCCTCGGAGGTCTCCGTATGCACTCCCACGCCCAGCAGCTTGGTCCGGGCCTCTCAACGACCACTGGTCAACGGCTGTAGGGGCGGCGTCCGGCGGCGGCCGTCGCTCCACGAGTCCTCGAGCGACCGTGGAGTGCGACCTTCGACACTCCGGCCTGTGTCCGTCGGAACTTCGGTGGGATCGCACCTCATGCGTCCGCACGACGACATGCCGCGGCGACGGGCCCCGTACATCGAACCGCAGGGAGTTCCCTATGCGTTTTCTTCCCGACTCGCGCGAGCCGAGGGTGGCGATCGTGGGTTTCGGCTACGTCGGCTGCTGCCTCGGCGTGACGCTGGCCGAACAGGGCCTGCACGTGACGGGCATCGACCGTGATGCGCGGCTGATCGCCCAACTGGAAGAGGGGCGGTGCCACATCTCCGAGCCCGGGCTGGCCGAGGCCCTCACGCGGCTGCGCGGCACCTCGCGGCTCACCTTCAGCACCGGCTACGACGCGATCGAGAGCGCCGACGTCATCGTCATCGCGGTCGGCACCCCGATCGGCGAGGACCGCTCACTCGTCACGCGGCAACTGGAGGAGGTCTGCGCCGAGCTGGCGCCCCGGCTGCGCCGCGGCCACCTGGTGGTGCTGAAGAGCACCGTCGCTCCTGGCACCACCCGCGGTCTCGTCCGGCCGCGGCTGGAGACCGGCGGGCTGGTCCAGGGCGACGATTTCGGCCTGGTCTTCTGCCCGGAACGGCTGTCGGAGGGCAACGCCCTGTCCGAGTTGCGGGCGCTGCCCATCATCGTGGGCGGCTGCGACACGGAGAGCACGCACTCGGCGACCGAGTTCTGGAAGCGGGCACTTGACGTACCGGCGTGGGAGTACACCTCCCCGGAGGTGGCCGAGATCGTCAAGCTGGCCGACAACTGGTGGATCGATCACAACATCGCCCTGGCCAACGATCTGGCCCGGCTGTGCGACGCCTTCCATGTCGACGTCCTGGAGGTGATCGGGGGCGCCAACTCGCTGCCCAAAGGCGGCGGTCACGTCAACATCCTGCTGCCCAGCGTCGGGGTGGGCGGCTACTGCCTGACCAAGGATCCGTGGATCACCTGGAACGCGGCCCGCGAACACGGGGTACGCCTCAGAACCGTCGAGACGGTGCGCGCCGTCAACGACGCGATGCCCGGCTACACCCACGAGACGATCTGCGCCGAGCTGGCGCGGGCGGGACGGCACCCGGACGGCGCGAAGGTCGCGGTGCTCGGCGCCGCGTTCAAGAACAACACCGGCGATCTGCGCAGCACGCCGGTCAAACCGGTCGTCGACGGCCTGCTCGCCGCCGGCGTCACGGTGTCGCTCCACGATCCGCTCGCCGATGCGGAGGAGCTCCGCGCGCTGACGGGCGTCGAGCCGTCGGCGTCCCTGGAGGAGGCCGTGGCCGGCGCCCACTGCGTGGCCGTGCTCGCCGGCCACGAGCCGTTCCAGCAGCTCGACTTCGCCGCCTTGCGCGAACGGGTCTCGACGCCATGCCTGATCTTCGACGGGCGGGCCTACTACCCGCAGGAAACCATCGAGCACGTGCGGCGGCTGGGCTTCACCTACCGCGGAATCGGACGGTGAGGGCATGTCCAGGATCGTGGTCACCGGAGGATGCGGGTTCATCGGCAGCCATCTCGTCGAACGGCTGGCCGCGGAGGGGCACGAGGTGATCGCCTATGACACGTCGTCGCCACCGCCCGACACGCCGCTGCACAACCTGAGCAGCGTCCGCTACGTCAAGGACGACATCACCCACGAGTCGTCGCTGGCGAACGTGATCGCCTCCGACGTCGACCTGGTGTACCACCTGTCGGCCGTCGTCGGGGTCGACCGCTACCTCCGGCAGCCGCTCGACGTCATCGACGTCAACGTGCTCGGCACCCGCAACGTCCTGCGCAGGGCGCTCGAGGCCGGCGTCAGGGTGGTGGTGGCCAGCACCAGCGAGATCTACGGCAAGAACCCCCAGGTTCCGTGGTCCGAGGAGTCCGACCGCGTGCTGGGCGTCACGTCGGCCGATCGGTGGACCTACTCCACGAGCAAGGCGCTGGCCGAGCACATGACGTTCGCCCTCGTCCGCGAGCAGGGTCTCCGCGCCACGGTGGTGCGCTACTTCAACGTGTACGGCCCGCGCCAGAGGCCGGCGTACGTGGTGAGCCGGAGCATCCGGCACGTCCTCACCGGCCGGGCGCCGGAGATGTACGACGGCGGCGGCCAGACCCGCTGCTTCACCTACGTCGACGACGCGATCGAGGGCACCGTCCGGGCCGCGTCGAGCCCGGCCGCGGTGGGCGAGTGCTTCAACATCGGTTCCCACAAGGAGACCACCATTCGCGAGGTGATCGAGCTGGTAGGGGAGGCGGCGGGGTTCACCGGCCGCAACGACCACCTGGACACCGGGGCCGCTTTCGGGGCCGCCTACCAGGACATCGAGCGCCGGGTCCCCGACACGGCCAAGGCGCGCGCGATGCTCGGCTGGCAGTGCGCCGTCCCGCTGCGGGAGGGCATCGCCAGGACGATCGAGTGGGCCCGGCAGAATCCCTGGTGGCTGCACGGGCCCGCCGACTGATCACCATCCGGCCTTGATCGCGTCCACGATGTGCCGGCGGTCCTCGTCGGACACCCATCTCCCGACCGGCAGGCACACCAGCTGCTCGACGGCCCGGTCGAGCCCTGGCAGCAGGGACGCGTACCGGCGCAGCGCCGTGTGACGGTCGTTGCGCTCGTGCACCTGGCTCACCATGACGCCGGCCTCGGTCATGTGCTTGACGAACGCGTCCTTGCCCTGCACCAGCAGCGGGTAGACCCAGAAGGAGGACTGCCTGTCGGCCGCGCGCTCGGTGACACGCACCCCGTCGGCCGTGGCCAGCTCGCGGTCGTAGAAGGCGGCGTTGTCGCGGTAGCGGCGGATCACCTCGTCGGTCTCCGCCAGGTTCGCCAGACCGATGGCCGCGTTGATGTCGTTCATGTGGAACTTGTAGCCCCACTCCGGGATGTCGGCGCGGACCAGGCCGCGTCCGGGCGCCGAACGGTCGATGCCGAACCACCTGAGCCGCCTGGCCCGCTCGGCGAGCTGCGCGTCGGGCAGCACCATCAGCCCTCCGTCGCCGGTGGTGAAGTGCTTGACCGACTGGAAGCTGTAGACCGCCACGTTGCCGTGGTTGCCCAGCGGCGTGCCGCGGTAGGTGGCGCCCCACGCATGCGCGCAGTCCTCGATCACCGGCGGGCGGAAACCGTACGCGGCCTCCGCCTCGTCCAGGATGTCGCTGAGGCGGGCGAGGTCGACCGGATAGCCGGCGAAGTGCACGATGACGATCGCCCTGGTGGCCGGGGTGATCTTTCTGGCCAGGTCGTCGAGGTCCACGTTGAGCGTCATGGGATCCACGTCCACCCACTTGGGACGCAGGCCGTTGGCGAGGATCGCCCAGTTGGCCGCGACCATGGTCAGCGGCGTGGTGAGGACCTCACCTCCGTCCGCGCCCGTGCCGGTTCCCGTAGGGTCGGTCACCAGCCGCAGGGCGAGGTGCAGGCCCGAGGTGCCGCTGTTGACCGTGGCGACGCATGGGTTGCCGATGCGCTCGCGCAGCGCCTGCTCGAACTCGTCGACCACCGGCCCCTGGCCGATCATCCCGCTGGCGAGCACACGGGACACCGCGGCGCCCGCCTCCTGCGACATCTCCACCCGCATCAAGGGGATCACGCGTGCCTCCCCGCGAGCGCGTCGGCTTCCCTGCACAGCTCCTCATGGCGTGCGCGGCAGTCGGCGTAGCGAGGCAGCACACCGCGTTCCCTCGCCTCACGCAGGCTGGGAGCGCCGCGGTCCTTGGTGGACAGGAGCCGCTCGCTCTCCGGCGGCCACGGCAGCGCCAGCTCGGGGTCGAGCGGGTCGACCAGGATCTCCTTGTGGGGCGCGTACGTGCTGGAAACCAGGTAGACCACGGTGGCCTCCTCAGTCAGCGGCGCGAAGGCATGGGCGTGCCCCTCAGCGAGGTACAACCCGTGCCTGTTGCCGTCGCCCAGCCGGACCGCCTCCCACTCGCCGAACGTGGGCGAGCCGACCCGGATGTCGACGACGATGTCCAGGATCTCGCCATGAGGGCAAGTGATGTAGCGGGACTGCCCGGGCGGCAGCGAGAAGGCGTGGATGCCCCTGATCGTGCCGCGCCGCGATCGCGAGCAGTTCACCTGCGCCACCCTCAGCGGGTGACCGACGGCCTCGCGAAAGGCCGGCTCGCTGAAAACCTCCAGAAACTCACCCCTGGCGTCCGGGAAAATCTCCGGCTTGATCAGGAAAGCACCGTCGATTCCGAGTGGGTCGATTTGCATTTCGCGCCCTTCTCACCTGATCGTCATCCGACAACAGTGAATATGCCAGCGTCGATGGGCGCGGGCAATCCCCGTACGCGGCTCTGCCGATAGTCGAGCGCGGCACCAGTGAGAAGAGATTCCGTTTCCAGCGGGAGTCACCAGGATAACGCCGTGCACCGTTCCCAGAAACGGCGCCGGACAGCGGAGTCAGCCGTCCGGCATTCCGAAAAATGCGATCGCGGTAAAAGGGACGTCTCATGCCTAAGTCATGGTCGTACAGCTTCCAGTACAAGACCGGGATGGCCCGCTGGGCCGGGCGCCTGGGACTCGAACTGCGGGACCTGGTGACGTCGGGCCGGATATCCCCCGAGACGCATCCACGGGTCGTGGACCTCGGCTGCGGGCGCGGCGAGGCCGCCGTCTTCCTCGCCAAGCGCGGTTTCCGGGTCGTGGGAGTGGACTTCTCCTCCGTGGCGCTGAACGAGGCCAGGGCGGCCGCGGCCAAGGAGGGAGTCGCCGACCGTTGCCGGTTCGTCAAGGGCGATCTGACCGCTGCGCACATCCCCGGCGTGGAGGGGCCCTTCGACCTGGTGCTCGACCTGGGAACGCTCGACGACCTGCAGGGACGGGCACGGGAGGCGATGGCCGCCACGGTCAAGCGGCTGTCGGGCCCCGGCAGCCTGTACTTCCTGTGGTGCGTGCACCACGGCGGCGATCTGCCGTTCACCCTTAAGGGCATCCTGCTGCGGCTCAACCCGAAGCTGGCGCCGGGCGAGGAGGACGACCTCTTCGGCGACGTCTTCAAGATCGAGCGGCTGCCCTCGCCCCCGCCGTCATCGTACTTCGCCGGCTTTCTCATGACCCGTCAGTGAACGCACACGGAAAGGCAGGCAGCGTGACCGGCCCATGGCGCATCGACACCCACAATCACGCCGTACCACCGAAGATGCAGCGGTGGGCTGTGCAGGCCGGCATCCTGCCGCCCGACCAGTCGAAGTGGCCGACCTGGGCGCGATGGAGCCAGGCCGCCACCGAGCAGGTCATGGAGGAGAACGACATCGCAGCCGCGGTGACCTCCTCCCCCGCGCCGTTCGAGGTCTTCAAGGACACCGCCCAGGTCGCGACCGGCGCCAGGGTCATCAACGAGTCGCTCGCCGACCTCGTCAGGGAGCAGCCGCAGCGGTTCGGCTTCTTCGCCTATCTGCCGCTGACCGACGTCGACGCCGCGCTGGCCGAGGCCGACTACGCCCTCGGCACCCTCGGAGCCGAGGGCGTGCTCCTGTTGACGCACGTGAACGGCACCTATCTCGGCGACCCGTCGTTCGAGCCGCTCTTCGCCGAACTCGACCGGCGGCGCGCGGTGCTCTTCGTGCACCCGCAGTTCCTGCCGGGCGGCACACCGCCGGGAATTCCCGACTTCATGGGCGACTTCCTGCTCGACACGACCAGGGCGGCGCTGAGCCTGATGATCGGGGGCACCCTGGAGCGGCACAGGAACCTGTCGGTCATCCTGTCGCACGGAGGCGGCTTCCTGCCGTACATGGCGGCGCGGATCGACTCCCGCTCGCATGACGAGGAAGGCGTGGACCCCGCGACCCTGCGCTCCTACGTGCGGCGCTTCTACTACGACACCGCCATGCCCACCTCGCCGTACGCGACGCCGACACTGCTCGCGGCCGCCGACCACTCGCGCATCCTCTACGGGACCGACTACAGCATGCGGACGGCCGAAGCCACCCGATACGTGACGGACGGGCTGGCCGGCGACCCGGTGATCGGGCCGCAGTTGCACCGCGCGATCGAGCGCGACAACGCGCTGCGCCTGCTCCCGTCGCTGGCCGAGCGGATGAGCGTCACCGTCTGACCACGGGCCGCCGCGCGGGTTCGGCGGCCCGCCGCACCCCCAGGCACGGGGCCGGAACCGCTCGGCCGGCCTCATCCCGGTCACGCCTGCGGGTCACGGTTACGGGTCACGGCTGTGGGGTCTCGGCGCCACGAACCGGCGACACACCGTTGCCCTCCGCGAGGGTCTCGCCCTGCCTGATGCGGTCGGCCTGGCGCGCGTGCCGGCTCACCGTGGCCCGCAGGAAGTCACGGATGAGGATGAGTTCTTCCACGGTGTGCCCGGTGAGCCCGGCCTCGTCCTCCTCGCTCAGCTGCCCCCACACGGCCTGCGCGACGTACTCGGCCTGCGGCGTCGGAACGACGGTCACCCGGCGCCGGTCGTTGACGTCGCGGACCCGCCGGGCGTAGCCGGCCCGCTCCAGCCGGTCGATCGCAATGGTGGCCGCGCTCGGGGACAGGCGGGCCGCGCCGGCCAACTCGCCGGCCGTCATCGGGCCGAGCGCGAAGACACAGCCCATGCAACGCATGTCAGTCCGGTTGACACCTAAACGCGCCGCCGCTGCCTCGTCCACCGCGTCCGAGACGTTCTGCAACTGCATGACGGCGACCTGGACCTCGTCGACAAGCGACTTCCAGACATCCTTTGACATTTGAAATATCCATGGATTAGACTTATTAATTGTCAAAGTATACACCTATCTTCCTGGGAGTACAGCCTGTCGCGTGGTGACGACCTCGACAGGACGCACCGGGACCAATCCCTCCAAGGAGGTGTGAGGATGAGCCAGCGCCGCGGGAACCCATGGATCGTCATGGTGACGCTCTGCATCGGGTTCTTCATGACCATCCTGGACACCACGATCGTCAACATCGCGATCCCCGACATCCTCGAAGACCTGGACGCGACGATCAGCGAAGTGCTGTGGGTGATGAGCGCCTACATCCTCGTGGTCGCCGTACTCGTGATCACGGCCGGCCGCCTGGGCGACATCGTCGGACCCCGCAAGGTCTTCATCGCCGGCATGATCCTTTTCACGGTCGCCTCCGCGCTCTGCGGAGCCGCCATGGAGCCCTGGCAGCTCATCGCGGCCCGGGCCCTGCAGGGCATCGGCGCCGCGTTGATCACACCGCAGACCCTCACCATCCTGACCGGGGTCTTCCCACCCGAGAAGCGCGGCCTGCCCAGCGCCATCTGGGGCATCACGGCGGGCGTGGCCGGTCTGGCCGGCCCGACGCTCGGCGGGCTGCTCGTCGCCGAGGGCAACTGGCGCTGGGTCTTCTACGTCAACGTGCCGCTCGGGCTGGTCACCATCGCCATGGCCGTCGCCCTCATCCCCGACGTCCGCCCGGACAAGCGCCTCCGGCTCGACATCACCGGGGTCGTCCTGGCCAGCGCCGCGCTCGGGGCGATCACGTACGGGCTGCTCGAGGGCGACCGCTACGGATGGGGCACGATCACCTCCTTCCTCAGCATTCCCGTGGTCATCGCGGCCGGCCTCGTGCTCCTCGTGGTGTTCCTGGCGACGCAGGCGCGCGTGAACGACCCCCTGATGCCTCTGGGGATCTTCAAGGACCGCGGCTTCTCGCTGATGAGCTTCGTGATCGTCGCCGTCTCCTTCGGCATGATGGGGTTGTCGCTGACCCTCACGATCTACCTGCAGCAGGTCCTCGGGCTCAGCGCGCTCCAGGCCGGCCTCACGCTCGCGCCGACCGCGCTGGCCATGATGTTCTCGTTCCCCGTCGTCGGCTTCCTGATCGACAAGATCGGCGGGAAGTACGTCCTCATCTGCGGCCTGGCCCTCTACCCGGTCAGCCTCGCGCTCATCGGCAACATGGCGCGGACCGACTCCGGCCAGTGGTCGCTCCTTGGGCCGCTGATCCTGGCGGGCATCAGCCAGGCGGCCGCATTCGCCCCGACCGTCACGATGGCCATGCAGGACGTGCGGACGGAGTTCGCGGGGGCCGCCTCGGGCGCCTTCAACGCGATCCGCCAGCTGGGCTTCCTGATCGCCGTCGCCGCGATGGGCGCGGTGCTGCAGAGCCGCTTGACCAGTGAGCTGCACGGCGAGGCGGAGCGCCAGGCGGCACAGCTGCCCGGTGAGTTCAGGGAGGGCTTCGTCGACGCCGTCACCTCGGCGGGCGGCAGCATCGATGCGGGAGCCGGCGACGTGCGGTTGCCCGCCGGCGCGAGCGGTCAGCTCGCCCAGCAGATGCGGGAGATCGCCCAGTCGGTCTTCGACCAGGCCTTCGTCGGCGCCCTGCGCTTCACGCTCCTGGCCTGCGCCGCAGTGGTGGTCGTCGCCTGCCTGCTCAGCTTCGCCGCCAAGCGGCCGGACCCCGCGAAGGCGCCCACGGCCGAGGAGGAACTGGCCCTGATGTGACCGGTCAGCCGGTCGTTGCCGCCACTTATTCGTTCACGACATCACAGGGGGACGGACCGGGAGGAAGCCGGCGCCTGCCACGATCACTTCCAGTCTCGACTTCGAGCGTTTCTCTAGTAATAATCAAGGGTAATGCTCGAGGATCGTCTCCGGTGTCCCGATCAAGGAAATAAAGGCGCGTTCTCAACAAGGAATAAGCGCTCTCCGGTCACCAGTCACAGCAGACGGCACACCAACGGGGGTTGATTCAATGCCGCGGACAGTTCGCGCTTGTGTTACCTGCTGGAAATCGAGCGAATCGGCCGGCGAAACCCTATCGCGCGACAATTCGACGAGGAGCTGCCGGCGGCGGCCGAGCCGCCTTCCGGTGAAACTCCTGCCTGGCGGCGCGCACGCGGGCGTCGCTCCTGGACCTGCACTTCTTGCCAGGTGAACGCCGACGGAACCCACCGAACCAGTGGGTCGAAGTAACTCTTTCCGACGATGGTTAGGAGATTCTAGCGAGGTCGGATGCACCGCGCAAGCATCGCGCATTCCGACCTCGCCTGCCATAGAAAGGTCGATTGCCTTCACGCTTGGGGATCAAGATGAGATTCTGTGTCCTGGGAACTCTGAGAGTGCTCGACGGCAGCCGGGAGGTGACTCCTTCGGCCCCAAAACTCCGGCAGGTGCTCACTTTTCTTCTCCTGCGGCGCAACAACATCGTACAGACCACCGAGCTCATCGACGAACTGTGGGGAGAAAATCCACCCAGCAGCGCGCTCTCCACTCTGCAGACCTACATCTACAAGCTGCGAAAGATCCTCTCCCACGATGAGGTCGACTCGTTCGAGGAGATTTTGCAGACGCAGTCGTGGGGATACATGCTGACCATCGACCACGACCAGCTCGACCTGAACCAGTTCGAACGGCTGCTCGCCGAAGGTGTGGCGGCGCTGAAGCGGAATGAGACCGAGATGGCCGCCAAGTGCCTGGCCGAGGCACTCTCGCTGTGGCGCGGCCTGGCACTGGCCGATGTGGCCGCGGGCAACCTGCTGTCGGCCTACGTGGCCTCCCTCGAGGAGAGCCGGCTGCGCGCGCTCGAGCTGCGCATCGAGAGCGATCTGCGGCTCGGCCGGCATCGGGAGGTCGTGGGCGAGCTCAAGCACCTGATCTCGGTGCATCCCCTCCATGAGGCCTTCTACGCGCAGCTGATGAACGCCCTGCATCGCTCAGGCCGGCGCTGGGAGGCGCTGGAGGTGTACCAGCGGCTGCGGGCGACCCTGGTGGAAGAGGTGGGCATCGAGCCGTCCGCGGACACACAACGGCTGCACCAGTCGCTCCTGTCGGAGGAGACCACCGCACACCCCGCCAAGCCGGAGCCGCAGGCCGGCCACGGCCGCAGGAGCACGGCCGTGATCGAAAGGCCGAGGAACGCTGTGAGGACGCTCCTGCCGGCCCAGCTGCCACCGGACATCTGGGACTTCACCGGCCGCCAGTCCAGCATCAACGACCTGGTCGCCGCCGCCACCATGACGGAGCCCGCGGCCACCACGCCGCCGACCGTGCTGATCGCGGGAATGCCTGGCGTCGGCAAGACGGCCCTCGCGGTGCACCTGGCGCACCTGATCAAGCGGGATTTCCCCGACGGCCAGTTCTACTGCACGCTGCGCGGGAGCGACGGCGAGCCCGCCGACCCCGGCCAGGTGCTCTACAACTGGCTGATAGCGACCGACATGTACACCAAGAAGCTGCCGGGCAGCACCGAGGAACGCTCGAAGATGTTCAGGAGCTGGTGCTCGGCGCATCGTGTGCTGATCGTCCTCGACAACGCCGCCTCGGCCGCGCAGATCTCTCCGCTTCTGCCCGGCAGCGAGCACTGCACGACGATCATCACCAGCAGGTCCGGCTTATACGGGTTTCCCTGCAGGAAGCGCCTCGACCTGGCGCCGCTCACCCTGGAGGAAGGCGTACGCCTGCTGGGCGCGGTCGCGGGCAGGCAGCGCATCGAGCGCGAGAAGGGCGACGCGCAGAGCGTGGTGCGCTTCTGCGAGGGGCTGCCGCTGGCGGTGCGCGCCGCAGGCGCCCGGCTGACCGCGTCGCCGACCCTGCCGCTGCGGACCCTGGCCGCCCGCCTGGCCGATCCGGAGTTGCGCCTCAAAGAGCTGAACTCCACCGACTTCGACATCTACCACAGCTTCGACCTCAACTACCAGGAGCTCGACCCCCGCGAACGCGGCGCCCTGTGGCTGCTCTACCTGCGACGCAGCACGCGCTTCAACCTCAAGAGCGCCGCCGAAACGGTCGGCTGCGACATCGACACGAGTGAGACGATCCTCACCCGGCTGGTCTCAGCCCACTTTCTCCGCATCGTCGGCTACAACGGCGCACGGGACGACGTCGTGTACGCCATCAACGAGCTGGCCCACCTGTACGCGGAGAAGAAGCTGGAGAACGAGCTGGCCGAGCGAGGCACGCCGGCCGAGGCGAGCCTGGACGCCGGGGAGACGACCGCGATCGAGGCGCCCGCCGGCTCAGGCCCTCCCGCCGCCCCGGGCCGGCTCGTACGCCGTGATCTGCGCTGGAACAACTGATTCGCTGTGGAGGCGAACCCTGCCCCCGAACACCGAGCACTGAAATTTTTTTTCCATGAAAATTTTTTCGCCCGAACACCGGCGCGGGGTCCTCAATCGCCCGGCGGGCCAACGTGGCCACGCCCGGAGCACCGGTGCTCCGGGCGTGGCCACGAGACGGCCGGGGTCCGTACAGGGTGCGTCATGGATGCGGGACCGTCGAATGGGCGGCGAACTCCTCCGCGACGGCGCACACGTACCGCCCGTAGTCGGACGGGGCCAGTCTCTCCCCGAGTTCGCGGCACTCCTCGGCCCGGATGAAGCCCATCCGCAGCGCGACCTCCTCGATGCAGGCGATCCGTACGCCCTGTCTGCTCTCCAGCGCGCTGACGTACTGCGCGGCCTGCAACAGCGAGGCCGGCGTGCCCGCGTCCAGCCACGCGCATCCGCGTCCCAGATCCACCAGCCGGGCCTTGCCGCGTTCCAGATAGTCGCGGTTGACGTCGGTGATCTCCAGCTCGCCCCGGGCCGACGGCGACAGGTTCTTGGCGATGTCGAGCACTTCGTTGTCATAGAGATAGAGGCCGACGATCGCGCGGTTGGACCGCGGCCTGGCAGGCTTCTCCTCGATCGAGATCAGCTTGCCCGCGGCGTCGGTCTCGCCCACTCCGTACCTCTCGGGATCGGTCACCGGGTAGCCGAAGAGCACGCAACCGTCGATGTCCCGGGCCTGCTCCTGCAGGATGTCGTCGAACCTGTGTCCGTGGAAGACGTTGTCGCCGAGCACCAGGGCCACCGGATCGTCACCGACGTGGTCAGCGCCGACGATGAACGCGTCGGCCAGCCCGCGCGGCTCCTGCTGTCTGGCGTACCGCAGGCTGAGCCCCAGCTGTGCGCCGTCGCCGAGCAGCCGCTGGATCTGCGGCAGGTCCACCGGGGTGGAGATGATGAGAATGTCGCGGATGCCCGCCAGCATCAGGGCCGACAGCGGATAGTAGATCAGCGGCTTGTCGTTCACCGGCAGGAGCTGCTTGGACACCGCGAGGGTGATGGGGTGCAGGCGGGTTCCCCGCCCGCCCGCCAGGATGATCCCCTTCATGTCCGTGCGGCCCGTGCCAGCAGGTCCACCTGATCCGGGTCGCCGGAGCAGGGGAAGAAGACGAGCTCGTCGCACCCTGCGGACTCGTGCTCCTTGATGGTGCGCTGGAGCTCGCTCTCGGTCGTCACGGTCTGGGCGGCCGCGCGGTCGGCGTACGGGCCCGCCTGCTCGTAGTAGCGGCGCATGTGCGCGACGGCCCGCTCGGCGCCGTCCGCGCCGAACGAGAAGTAGGCCAGCGCCACCATGCGCGGCCGATCCGTCCTGCCCTCGGCCGACCAGGCGGCGCGGGCGCGCGCCGCCAGTTCCGCGTACGGGACCGACGACGAGCCGCCGGCGATCCAGCCCTGTCCCAGGCGGGCGGCCCGCCGCAGAGCCGCGTCCGTGTGCCCGCCGACCCAGATGGGCGGCCCGCCGGCGGCGGGCTCCGGGCCGATCCCGGAGCCAGGCGCCCAGGCCTCGCGCAGCTCCGTGATCAGGGCGTCAAGCCGCCTGCCTCGTCGCCGGTACGGCTGCCCCGCGGCCTCGAAGTCGTCGGCGCGGCCTCCCGCGGCCACCCCGACCGCCAGCCGTCCGCCCGACAGTTCGTCCACGGTGGCCAGCTGCTTGGCCAGGACCGCGGCCCCGCCTCTGTACGCGGCGATCAGGATCGTCGTGGCGAGCCTGATCCGCCGGGTCACGGCGGCGGCGGCCGCGAGCGTGACGACGGGTTCGTGGTTGCCGGCCACCAACCGGTCGAGCACCCCGAGCGAGGACAGGCCGCGGACGTCCGCGCGACGTGCCCACTCGAGGAGGGTGGCGCCGTCCACTCCGCGCACCGTCGTCGGCAGGCCGACTCCGACGTCCACGGATCAGCTCCCCTTTCTCGCCACGATGAGCGTGTCGTGCTCGCCCAGCGGCCGGGCAGGCTCGACGGTGAACCCCGCCTCCTCGAGCCAGTCGCGGCATTCCCCTGCGAGGTACTCCGACCCACCGTCCGTCGTGAGCAGCATGTCCAGGCTGATCACCAGGTTCTCGGCGTCGACCGGCTCGTCGGCCAGCATCCGGTCGTAGATGATCAGCGCGCCACCGGGATTGACCGCCTGGTACGCCTTCATGATCAACGTACGTCGCTCGGCCGGGGCCCAGTTGTGCAGGACGTGGCCGATGGTCAGCACGTCGGCCTCCGGCAGCGGGTCGGCGAAGAAGTCGCCCGCGTGGAACGTGGCGCGCTCGGCCACTCCGAGTCGCTCCACGTGCTCGTGGAACGGCTGCTCCATCGGAGGCAGGTCGAAGACGTGCACGGACAAGTGCGGGTGCGCCTGCGCGACCCGGCCCGCGAGGTTGCCCCTGGCACCGCCGATGTCGGCGTAGGACTTCACGGTGCCCCAGTCGAAGGCTTGCGCGATCAGCGGTGCCAGCATGGTGCTCAGCGCGTCCATCATGCCGAGGTAGCTGATCCGCCGGTCGGGGTCGTCGAGCATCTCGCGGAAGGCGTTCGTCACGCGAGGCTTGCCGGTGCGCAGCGCCCCGGTCAGGTCGCCCCAGGCGGGGTACAGAACCCGGTCGGAACGTTCGAGAAAGCCGCCCACGTAGCCCGCCTTACCCGGCACGAGGTGCTCTTTCGCGGCGGGGGCGTTGGAGTAGCGCCCCTCCGCCCGCACCAGCAGCCCGAGGGCCACCAGGGTGTCGAAGAAGTCCCTGGAGGCCCGGGGATGCAGTCCGAGCCGCTCCTCGAGCTGCGGCCCGGTGAGCGACAGCCCGTCGAGCACGGCGAACACCCTGAGCTCAAGGGCGCTGAGCAGCACCTTGGCCGTGCAGAAGGCGGTCTTGCCCAGCTGGATCAGCTCGGCGGGGCTGGTGATCTGCGGTGGCTGCGTGGTCATCGTGTGGCTCCGTTCTTCGGTGGCGGGCTCTCTCCGAGCCGGCGCTTGGGCAGCTCACTGATCACCGCGGCGTCCTGGTCGCCCAGGCCGGCGGCGACCGCGTCGGCCATGAGGTCGCCCGCGCCCTCCGTCAGCGGAAGGCAGATCCCTCTGGCCATGGCGTCGTTGGCGGCCAGCCGGAGGTCCTTCTCCATCAGCCGCGCCTTGAAGGCCGCGGGCTCGTAGCAGCGCTCGCGCATGAACGCGGCGCGGAAGGCCAGAACCGGTGAGCTGAATCCGCTGTTGGCGATGACGTCGATGAGCAGGTCACGGTCGAGCCCGGCGCTGACGCCGTACGAGATCGCCTCGGTGAAGCCCACGGTCTGCACGCCGAGCAGAAGGTTGAAGGCCAGTTTCATCGTGGCGGCCGCGCCCGCCGAGCCCAGGTAGCGGATGTCCTGCCCGAGCACTCCGAGCAGCCCGCCGGCGGCCTCCACCTCGTCGTGCTCGCCCGCGGTGAAGATGCGCAGACCGCCGCTGCGCGCCATCGCCGGGTTGCCCAGGACGCACGCCTCGACCCGGGCGATCCCCGCGGCGGACAGCCGCGTGGCCGCCATGCGGGCGTACAGCGGTGAGGTGGTGGTGGTGTCCACCACCACGGTGCCCCTGCTCAGCTCCGGCAGCATGGCCTCGAACAGCACCTGCTCGACGGCCGACTCGTCGCTCAGGCTGAGCAGCACGATCGGCGTGTCCGCCGCGGCCCGCGGGCTGGCGGCCGCCCGCGCGCCCGCCTCCACGAGCGAGGCGACCTTGGACGGGGTGCGGTTGTAGACGGAAAGGGGATGGCCCGCCTCGAGCAGCCGGTGTCCCATGCCCGCACCCATCGCGCCGCTCCCGACGAGTGCGACGTGTGGCAGGCTCATGGCGTCCGAGCTCCGGCCGGCAGGGTGTCGGCGGACAGCTGCGAGATGCAGCGCATGGTCGCGTCGCGGAAATACCGCCCGAACGCGTCGGGCGTGCCGGTGTCACGGGTCTCGGCGAGATAGGGCGCCAGTTTCGCTTCCAGCTCGTGCACGCCCTTGTGCCTGGCCATGTTCCTGGCCACGTGCGCCAGGTCGCCCTCGTAATGGATGACCCGGATCATCACCTCGCCCTTGATGAACACCGCCGTGCCCACCAGGCGGCCCGCCTCCTTGCCCTCGTCGTCGACCAGCACCGGCGTGGGGACACGCTGGAATGCGGCGAAGATCTCCGCGATCTCGTCCTCGTGGCCGGGCTTGACCGCGTACGTGATGGCTGCGTACGGCATCAGATTCCTCCATCGACGTTCAGAGTGGTCCCGGTGACGTACCGGGACAGGTCACTGGCGAAGAACAGCACGGCGCCGACCACGTCGTCGGTCG
The DNA here is from genome assembly GCF_009908215.1 of Nonomuraea sp. K271. Lineage (NCBI taxonomy): Bacteria > Bacillati > Actinomycetota > Actinomycetes > Streptosporangiales > Streptosporangiaceae > Nonomuraea > Nonomuraea sp. K271. The sequence goes on from NZ_JAAAHR010000023.1 coordinate 66,578, forward strand.
TGCCCAGCCGCCCCAGGGCGGTCATCCCGGCCAGCCGCTCCCGCAGCGGGGGCGGCGGGCCCAGGCCCTCCCCCTTGTCGATCACACCAGGGGCTACGGTGTTGAGCCGGATGCCGCGGGGGCCCAGCTCTTTGGCCAGGGATCTGGTCAGCCCGATCAGCGCGGCCTTGGAGGCCGTGTAGTGGGCGGTCGCCGGGCGTCCGCGCAGCGCGGCGGAGGCGCCCACGTAGACCACGGATCCGCCTTCGGACAGCAGCGGCAGCGTCGCCCGGGTGACCAGGAACGGGGCGGTGAGGTTCGCGTCCATCACGCGGTCCCACTCCTCGCCCGTCAGCTCGCCCACGGGCGCCTCGCCGGCCACGCCGACGTTGTTGATCACAACGTCGAGTCCGCCGTACGCGTCCGCGCAGGCACCGGCCAGCCGGTCCACGTCGTCCTCGCTGGTGACGTCCGCGCGGACGACGTGGTGGTGGTCGCCGAGCTCCTTGAGCTCCCGGGCCAGGTCGTCGGCCGCCGCGCCGGCTCTGCCGTGGCAGGCCACCACCTTGGCGCCGCCACGGGCGAGGGCGAGCGCGCTCGCCCTTCCCAGACCGCGCGTCCCGCCCGTGACGAGGACGCGCTTGCCGGATATCGCCAGGTCCATCATTCCTCCGTTCGATTGCGATCCGGTTCATGCCACCGCGACGGCGGCCGCGTTGACGGCCAGTGCCACCACGGCGAGTACGGTCCGAAGCAGGTGCCACCTGCGCCACACCGGGCGCGGATCCGCCCAGTCCGCCGGGATCGCCGCGGGGTCGAGCACCTTGACGCGCCGGTTGATGGGCACGTTGCACAGGTGCGACACCAGTGACACCCCCACCGTCAGCACGGCGGCGACCGCGAACAGCGACCGCGGTCCGCCCGCCGGCGTCATGATGGCCAGCAGCACGTCCACCAGCGCCGTGGTCAGCACGATCAGCGGCATCGTGGGGTCGTAGTTGCGGCCGAGCAGCTCGTGGGTCTGCACGTAGCGGTCGGGAGGCAGGGCACGCAGCGCCGGCACGACGCTGAGCGCGACGCAGAAGAGCACTCCCGCGGTCAGGCCACTGCCCAGCACCGCCACGGCGCCCAACAGCTCCCGCATGCGCGCCTCACCTCCCCTCGGCGTACGCCGTGCTCCTGCCGCTGTACTCGGCCTGGACCGTGTAGACGCCGAACGACGCGCCCCGCGAGCGGTCCTGCAGGGGACGCAGCGGCGCGGTGGTCGAGCGGTGCGACTCCCCCTCCTCCCAGGCGCGGAAGGCGTCGAGGTCACGCCACTCGCTCAGCACCACGAACCCGTCGCGGTCGTGCTCGGAGCGGAGGAGTTCGTTGCCGAGCAGTCCGGGCGTTCCCGCCAGACCGCGGCTGATCCGGTGATAGGCGTCCTCCACGGCCTGCGTACCGGCGACGGCCGCCGTGACGAAGACGAGGACGCGCACCCGGCCGCTCATGGCCGCCGTACCGTCTCGCGCGACATGTCGTAGACCACGTTCATGGTGGTCATCGAGCCGCCCGACCGGTACGGATGCAGCTTCGTACGGTGCTCCAGGTGGCGCTCGCTCCGTTCGAACTCCCTGAAGCGCGGCTCGTCGACCCAGTCGCTGACGATGTAGTAGACGCCCGCCTCTTCCGCGCTCTTGGACAGCCACTGGCCGCGGTTGGCCGGGTGCTGCGTCACGGCGTCGCCGACCTCGTGCCACGTCTGTTCGAACTCTTCGTCCATGCCGGGCTTGATCTGCATGCGCAACATCACCCGGAAGGTCCCAGCGGTCATGTCAGATTCCCCCGTCCACGTGGATCGTCTCGCCGCTCACGAAGCTCGACAGGTCGCCGGCCAGGAAGAGCACCACGTTGGCGATCTCCTCGGAGGCGCCGAGCCGGCCGAGCGCGATCAGGTTCCTGTAGCGCTCGCGCACCGGGGCGGGGATGTCCATCCCGGTGTCCACCGGTCCGGGCGCGACGACGTTGACGCGGATCCCCTGGGGACCGAGCTCCTTGGCCAGCGACCGGGTCAGCCCGATGAGGCCGCTCTTGGCCGCGGTGTAGTGGGCGCGCAGCGGCACTCCCACGGTGGCCACCCGGGAGCCCACGTTGACGATGGAAGCGCCCTGTCCCAGCAGCGGGAGCGCCTTGCCGACGACGAAGGCGGCACCCGTGAGGTTGGTGTCGACGACGCGCCGCCACTCCTCGGCCGTCAGCTCCGCGAACGGGATGTGGCTGATGGCGCCCGCGTTGTTGACGATGACGTCGAGCGCGCCGTACCGGGACCGGCACTCCTCCACGAGTCGCTCGACCTCCTCCGGCCGGCCGACGTCCGCCCTGATCACGTGGTGGTCGCCACCGAGTTCCTTCAGCTCCATGGCGAGTTGCTCGGCCGCCTCGCCCTCCTGCCGGTGACACGTGATGACGTCGGCGCCCGCCCGGGCCAGCCCGAGCACGATGGCCCGTCCGATGCCCCGGGTGCCGCCGGTGACGATCGCCTTCTTCCCGGCGAGTCGCAGTTCCATGGTCGTCCCTTCACATTGAGATGAGGGCGGTCGCGGCCCAGGCGTTCACGCCGAACGCCACCAGGGCCAGGACCGTGCGGGTGAGGTTCCAGCCGCGCCAGCGCATCCGCGGATCCCGCCGCTCCCAGTCGGGCGGGCGGGCGGCGGGGTCGAGCGAGGTCACGTACCGGTTGATCGGCACGTTCTTGACGATGGAGATCGTCATCACGAGGAGCAGCAGCCCGGCCGCGGCCGCGAACAGGGTCCGTGGCACGGCCGCCGGCACCACGAAGATCAGCACGACATCCAGCACGCACGTGAGCGCGTTGACGATCGGCATGAACGGGTCGTACCGCGACCACAGGAAGCGGGTCGCCACGACGTACCTGTCGTACGGCTGCGCCAGCATCCACGGCACGACCCCGATGACGGTCGAAAGCATGACGCCGGCCGCGAGACCGTTGCCGACCAGCGCCAGCGGCACCAATACCTGGACGACCACGTCATGCCGGAGTCGACGCCGCGCGGGCGGCGCTCTCGACTCGTTCCTTGATGCGGCGCATCTGCACGACCGTGTTGTGGTTGATGCGATCGGTCATGGCCGCGTCGTCGACGGGGGCTTCGGGCTTCATGTGGAAGTCCTGGATCCAGCGCATCCGCACCCCGTCCCGGGTGGCGGTGTAGTCCCACCGGATCTTCATGTACTCGAACGGCCCGGTCTCGACCCGCTGCGCGCGGGCGGTGCCGGCCTGCCGGTCGATCACGCGTTCGGAGACCCAGCTCCAGACCTTGCCGTTCTCATCGGGGTGCATCGTCAGCCGGAAGCGCACCATGTCCCCTTCGCGGTGCAGAATCTCCGCCGAGGCGTACTCGCTGAACAGCCCCGGCCACGACTCCACGTCGTTGGTCATCTCCCAGACCAGGTCGAAAGGCGCCGCGATGACGATCTCGTTGTCCGTATGACCTGCCATGACGTCACTCCTAAGCAGCCGACAGGCGGTGGTTGACGAAGTCGAGCGTCTGGCGGGGCGTCTTCAGCTCCTCCATGGCGTCGTCGGGCACCTCGATGCCGTAGTCGCGCTCGACGCGGGCCCCCATCTCCAGAACCGCCAGCGAGTCCAGGCCGAGCTCCTTGAACGACACGTCGAGGATGTCGGCGTCGAGGTCGGCCGGTCCGCCGCATTCGCGCATGATGCGCTTCAGCTCGTCCAGCCGGAGTTCTGTCTTGTCCACGTCTTTCTCCTTCTGTGGTGATGTGCGGCCTCAGCCGCCTGCCGCGCGGACCACCACGGCGGAGTTGAACCCGCCGTGGCCACGGGCCACGACCAGCGCGGTCCCGACCCTGGCCGCCCTGGGCACGTCCAGGACGAGGTCGATGTCGCAGCCCGGCGCCGGCCGGGTGACGTTGGTGGTCGGGGGGATGACGGAGTGGTGCACGGCCAGCAGCGCCGCGGCCACGTCGAGTGCCGCGCCGCCGGCGTAGAGCCGGCCCGTCATGGTCTTGGGCGCCGTCACCGGCACACCGCCGGGCCCGAAGATCTCGGCCAGCACCCCGGCCTCCTGAAGATCCGCCTCCGGAACGCCCTTCGCGTCGGCGAAGACCACGTCGACGTCGCCGGGCGCGATCCCGGCGTCCGCGAGCGCCCCCTTGACGGCCCTGAGCAGTCCCGGCGGCCGGCCGGAGCCCGGCGCCGGGTCGAAGGTCGCCGCGTACCCTGCGATCTCGCCGTAGATCCGTGCGGCGCCGCGTGCCCTGGCGGCCCTCTCCTCCTCCATGACGAGGATCGCGCCGCCCTCCCCCGGCACGTAGCCACAGGCCTCGGCGTCGAAGGGCAGGTAGGCGCGGGCGGGGTCGGCGGATCGGCTCAGCATCCCGGTGGGAAGCTGGGTGACCAGACCGTACGGACTCAGCGAGGCGTCGGTCCCGCCGGTCAGCACCATCCCGGCCCCCTGGCGCAACGCCCGCCGCGCCTGCGACAGGGCGTCCAGGCCGCCGGCCTGCTCCGTGGCGATCACCCCGCAGGGGCCGCGCATGCCGTGCCGGATGGAGATCTGGCCGGTGGAGGCGGCGTAGAACCAGGCGATGGACTGGTACGCGCCCACGTGGCGCGGGCCGTTGCTCCACAGCGCCTGGATCTCTCGCTGCCCGAACTCGTTGCCTCCCGAGGAGTTGGCCGTCATCACGGCCATCTCGTACTCGGGCTGCCGCGCCGGGTCGATCCCGGCGTCGGCGAGGGCCATCTCGGAGGCCACCAGCGCGAGATGGGTCATGAGGTCGGTCTGCACCGTGATCTTGGCGGGCAGGTGCTCGTCCGCGGCGAACCCGCGAACCTGACCGGCCAGGGTGACCGGATACGGCTCAGGGTCGAACCGGGTGATGCGGCCGATCCCGCTGCGGCCCGCGAGCGTGGCGGACCAGAACTCCTCGTTGCCGAGCCCGTTGGGAGCGGTCGCGCCGATGCCGGTGACGACGTACCTCGTGGTCACGCGCTCACCTCCCGGGGTGCGCGAGCACCATCGCGGTCTGGAAGCCGCCGAACCCGCTGCCCACCGTCAGGACGCCCTCCACGACCTGCTCCCGGGCGGTCAGCGGCACGTAGTCCAGATCGCACTCCGGGTCGGGATTGCGCAGGTTGGCCGTGGGAGGGACGGCCTGATGCTCGATCGCCAGCGCGCACGCGGCGACCTCGATGGAGCCGATGGCGCCCAGCGAGTGACCGACCATCGACTTGATCGAGCTCACGGGCACCTCGTGGGCACGCGGGCCGAGGCTGCGCTTGAACGCGGCGGTCTCGTGGCGGTCGTTCTGCTTGGTGCCCGAGCCGTGCGCGTTGACGTAGTCGATGTCCTCGGGTACGAAACGGGCCTCGTCCATCGCGGCCCTGATCGCCTCGGCCATCTCCCTGCCGTCGGGTTTGAGCCCGGTCATGTGGAAGGCGTTGCCGCGGGCGGCGAAGCCCACCACCTCGCAGTAGATGTGGGCGCCCCGGCGGATCGCCAGCTCCCGGTCTTCGAGCACCATCACCGCCGCGCCCTCGCCGAGCACGAAACCGTTGCGGCTGGCGTCGAAGGGGCGGGCCGCATGCTCGGGATCGTCGTTCCTGGGAGTGGTGGCCCTGATCGCGTCGAAGCACGCCACGGTGATCGGCGATATGGGGGCGTCGGTGGCGCCCACCACGGCGACGTCGGCGGCGTGCTCCTGGATGAGGTGGTAGCCGTGTCCGACGGCGTCCAGCCCCGACGTGCACCCGGTCGAGGTCAGCGAGACGGGTCCTTCCGCCCCGCACGCCCAGGCCACCTCGACGGCCAGGGTGCTGGGGACCAGGTAGTCGTACAGGTGCGGGACGGCGTACGCGTGGTCGACCTGCCATCGGCTGCCTCCGTCGCTGGCCACGACGTACTCCTGCTCGAGGCTGATCGTGTTGCCGACCGCGCTGCCCACGCTGACCGCGAGGCGCTCGGGCGGCACACTCTCCCCGTCCAGCCCGCTGTCCTGCCACGCCTCCCTCGCGGAGATCACCGCGAGCTGCGCGGCGCGGTCCATCCTCCGGGCCTCCTGCGGCGACAGCCCCTCCGCGCGCGGGTCGAAGTCACACTCGGCGGCAACCCGGGAACGGAAGCCCGTGGGGTCGAAGAGGGAGATCGTCCGGGTCGCCGTCCGCCCCGCCATGAGCAGCTCCCAGAAGGCCTTGGTCCCGATGCCCCCTGGGGTCGCCGTGCCGATGCCGGTGATGACCACCCGCCGTCCGCCCGTCACGGCTCCACCTCGCCGGCCTCTTCCGGGTACGGCTCGGTGTCGACATGACCCAGGTCCGGCCTCGGAGCGAGCGGGCACATCATGAAGATCGCGAACGCCTCTCCGCCGCCGCGGTTCATCACACGGTGCCGGGCGTTCTTGGGGATCACCATGCCCTCGCCCTCGGCGAGTTCCAGCTCCTGGTCGCCGTCGATCCGCACCACCATCGTCCCGCGGGACACATAAAGGAATTCCTCCGAGTACGGGTGGTAGTGCTCGGAGACGTACTCGCCGGGCTGGAGCGTGAGCACCCCCATGAAACCGGAGCTGGTCCGCGTGGTCTTGGGGCTCAGCAGCACACGGATCTCACCACCCCGGCGCCTGTTCACCACTGTCTCGGCCAGGCCGACCTTGCTGAGAGGTCCTTCGTCCGTCGTCGGGCTCGCCTCGGAAGGCGCGACACCGGTGTCAGACACGCCGACCACCTTGTCCTTTCTCCCATTCGTAGAACGGGGTGGCCATCGCGTCGCGCGGGCCACGCCAGCTGGGGTCGTAGGGCAGTACGTACGGAGCCAGCCGGTCGCTGACGTCCCGGAACAGGCGGTGCTGCCGTACCTCGTCCACGCGCGAGGGAACGTCGGTTTCCGCCTCGGCCAGATGGAAGTACAGGTCGTGGAAGTGAAAGAGCGTGCGACGGGTGACGCCGACCAGCCCTGGCAGTTCCGTGGCGTCGGAGTCGGCGAAGATGTCCGCCACCGAGTCGGCGTCGGCAGGCTCCATTCTGGCGACGATCAAGGTACGGCGCATGTGCGTCTCCTTTCGGTCCAGCACGATGGCGCGGGGGCCCTTCCTGATGCCGGTGCGCTCATACCGCTGCCCTGCCACCGTCTCGGGCCCCGGCCAGCTGCTCCAGTTCGGTGACCAGAGTCGCCGGGGCCGGGTGCGCGGCCATCTCCACGCCGAGACGCCGGGCCGCACGTTCGTGATCGGCTGAGGCGAGCAGGCCTGAGACCGTGTCGCGGATCTCCGCCATGCCGAAACCGTCAGCCGGCTCCATGGCGGCCCCCGCGCCGGTGGCCGCCAGCCGCCTGGCGTGTCCGATGTGGTCGGGGAGCTGCGGCAGCGCGAGCTGTGGCAGCCCGTTCACCAGGCCGGTGAGCATCGAGCCCGCTCCCCCGTGGTGCACCAGCAGGTCGGCGCCGCGCGTGAGCAGGCGGAGCGGGACCGACTCCATCACCCGTACGCCGGGTGGCAGCGGTCCGAGCAGGGCGCGCTGCCCGGAGGCGATCGCCAGGACGACCTCCACGTCCAGGCCGGCCAGGGCGCGGGCCACGTGTCCGGCGAGGAAATACTCATGGCCGAGCCTGGCCATCGTCGTCCCCCAGGTCACGCAGACGACGGGGCGGTCCCGTCGTTCCGGCGGCTCGGCGGGGACGCCGTCGTGCACGCCCTGGTAGGGCAGATAGCGCATCCGCCGCCTGGTTCCGGGCACCGGGCCCTGAAGCGTGACGGGGCAGGGGTCGATGGTCAGCGCGCCCATGGGATCCACCGGGCCGACGCCGAGCTTGTCACCGACGGGCTCCAGCGCCCTGATGATCGCGTCCCTCGCCGGGACGAGCAGGTCCGTCCCGTACAGCTGACGGACCGCCGGCACGCCGGCCGCCGCCGCCGCGAGTGGGCCTGCCCAGGCTGTGGGATCGTACACGACCAGGCCGGGCTTCCAGTCGCGGGCGAAGGAGGCCAGGTCGTCGGCCATCGCCACGGCCAGGTCGACGAACATGCTCAGCGCACGCGGCGTGCGCGCCGACGGGTCGCCCGCCACCGGGCGTGCCGGCCGTCCGTTGCCGGTCTTCGGCCCTTTGACGAAGCCGCGTATGACACCCGTCACGTCCACCGCCCGGCCGACGCTGACGGGGGTGAGGCCCGCTCGGAGGATCACGTCCTGGGCGTCCGGCGGGACGGCCACGCGTACCTCGTGCCCCGCCGCCAGGCAGGCCCAGGCCAGAGGGACCATGGGATACAGGTGCGAGGGCCAGGCCCACCCTGTGAACAGCACGCGCATGGACCGACGCCTCCTGTCGTGTCGGGATCCGGTCCTCCAGACCCTGACAGCTCCCCCTCGAAGGCCGGACGATGACGCGGCCCGCCCGGAGCGGCGTCATCGACCGCTATTCGAGCATTCTGCGAGCGAAGCTCCTTAGCGTGACTCGACATCTAACTCGTTCGCCCGTCGATCGTCAGGGAGTGGTTCATGGATCTCGGCCTCGCCGGCAAAGTCGTCCTGATCACGGGTGGCAGCGGCTCGATCGGCGGCCACCTCGCGCGCGCGTTCGCCGCAGAAGGCGCCAGTGTGGCCGTCACCTACCACCGCAACGAGCCCGGCGCGTACCGGGTGGCGGAGGACGTGCGGGCCCTGGGTGGCAAAGCGACCACCGTCCGGTACGACCTGACGGATCGCGGCTCCATTCACGCCGCCTTCGACGCCGTCGCCACAGAGTGGGGTGGCGTGGACGTGGTCATCGTCAACGCCTCGGCCATCCCGGGTACGAAAGTGCATCCCGTCGCCTTCGAGGACGTCCCCGTCGAGGAGTGGCAGCCGTTCCTGCGTGCCGACGTCGAGGGCTCCTTCCACACCGTGCAGGCGGCCCTCCCCTGGATGAAGAAGCAGGGGTGGGGGCGCATCGTGTTCATCTCGGCCAACATCGTCCAGCGCGGGGCCGCCGGTGACGAGGCGTTCGTCGCGAGCAAGATGGCTCTGCACGGGCTGAGCAGGACGCTGGCGACCGAGCTCGCGCCGCAGGGAATCCTCGTCAACGTCGTGGCGCCGGGCCCCACCGTCACGCGCGGCTTCCTCGCCCGGGTCCCGGAGGAGTTCAGCAAGGATCTGGCCGGCAAGTCACCGGAGCAGATCAAGCGCGCTCTCAACAAGGGCAGACCGGCCGGCCACATCTCCACGCCCGACGACATAGCCGGGCTCGTCCTGTACTTCGCCTCCACCGTCAACGGCAACGTCACGGGCAGCGTGGTGCACGTCGCCGGAGGCAACTAGGCGCCCTGCCGGCCCGGGGTCCGGTTCCGGGCCGGCTCCGGAAGCCAGGGTCCGGTTTCCGGGCATGGGTGCGGCCGATCCCGGCCTCGCGGGCCGGGATCGGCCGGGGGCGGCGATCAGTAACGCACCGCCGTGGTGCGGGACTCGATCGTCTCGGTCTGGTTCCCGCTCGTGTCGTAGACCGTGCCGGTTCCCGACGACGAGAAGGTGTTCTGTGTCACGGAGCCTGAATGAGCGATGTCCAGGGTGCCCACCCAGGTGCCGTCAGGCATGAACATGTGGTGCCTGAAGGTGAAGTCGAAGCGGGACGAGCCGCGTGCCGTCCACTTGCCCAGCCCGAGATCTCTGATCCGGGTGTTGGTGCAGATGACCAGCCCCGTGTTGGTGAACAGGAAGAGCCCCTTCTCCGGCGGGTTGGGCCCGGGGAACACGATGTCCACGTGCCAGGTGCCGATGAGGGAGTGCGCCCGCCCTTCGATGTCCGCGTCCGCCACGTCGGCGCTGAGCAGCGCCGCCAGTCCCGCAGCGGGCGCGAGGACCGCGCTCCTCGACAAGAGCCTACGACGATCGATCGTCTTTGCCACTGACCCTCCAACGTGAATCCACCCCGTGACCCCCAGCTTGTTCTGGACGTCTCCTCCCGGGAGTGTCTGGGAGGCTAGGACCGCCGCCTCTGGGATCACTCGAGCCTCGCTGGTCTTCGAACAGCGCCCGGTCCGCAGCCGGCGGATCAAGGAAAGCGAACCCGGTCAGCACCAGTCCCTCGGTCAACCACCTGGTCACCACGTCGTACGCACGCCGCCAACGCACCTGGTCAGACATTTCCCGCCTCCCCGTCCGAACCGTCATCAGGGCGAGTGTGGCAACCCGTTCTCCAAGCTCGATCGAGCCTTGCTGGCCGCAGGACCGCGGCACGCCTCCCTTCCCGACCGGTGGTGAGGACGGCTCTATCCGGTAACCACCAGATCTCCAGCGGTGACTGTCAGCATCACGACGGCACCGGTCCCAACAGCTCCGGTGTCCTCGACGAGGAGACCTTCGGCACCCGATGGAGGGAACATGACGAACGAGCCCTCGCCCATGGCGCTCAGCACGCCGCCGTACAGCGACGACCGTCCCGACCAGGAGCAGGTCCTGCTGATGCTGGCGGGCAAGTGGATCACGGGCGTGCTGCACGTGGTCGCCCGCCTGGGCATCGCCGACCTGCTGGCCGACGGGCCGCGCACCGTGGAAGATTTGGCCGGGGCCACCGAGGCGCACGAGCGTACGCTCTACCGGTTCCTGCGCGCGGCGGCCTCCGTAGGGGTGTTCGCCGAGCGGCCCGACGGCCGTTTCGAGCTCACGCCCAAGGCTCGATACCTGCGCAGCGACGTCCCCGGGAGCCTGCGCAACCTCGCCTACTTCTACGGTGAGACGACCGTGTGGAACTGCTGGGGCCACGTGATGGACACGGTCCGCACCGGCGAGGCCGTGGGCCCGAAACTGCGCGGGGGCAAGACCTGGTTCCAGTACCTCGAGCAGGACGCGTCGGAATTCGCCGAGGTGTTCCACGGGTCCATGACGGCGCTCAACGACGCCCGCGCTCCGCGCATCGCCGACTCCTTCGATTTCGGCCGTTTCCCGGTGGTCGCCGACATCGGTGGCGGGCAGGGGCAACTGCTCTCGGCGATCCTGCGGCGCCACCCGGCGGTGCGCGGCATCCTGTACGACATCCCCACCGCCATCAAGGGCGCCCGCGAGTTGCTCGCGCGTGAGGGTGTGGGCGAACGGGTGCACTGTGAGGAGGGCAGCTTCTTCGAGAGCGTCCCCAGCGGCGCCGACGCGTACGTCCTCAAGGCGATCATGCACGACTGGAGCGACGCCGAGTGCGGAGGCATCCTGCGCCGCGTGCGCCAGGCGATCGGCGGCAAGCCGGAGGCGCGGCTGCTGATCATCGACGGGGTGCTGCCCGAGTTGAACGCATGGCACTACAGCAAGCTCATGGACCTCGCCATGCTCGTGAACGACAAGGGCGCCGAGCGCACCGCTGAGGAGTGGCGCCGGCTGCTGCAGGTCTCCGGGTTCGAGTTGGCCGGCATCCATCCGACTGCTCCGCCGCACGGCATCGTCGAGGGCAGGCCCGCCTGAGCCGTGTGACCTCCCGCGACCAGTCAGCCCCCCGGAAGGAGCCAGGGCCATGAGGCTCGCTGTGAACCTCACCTACCAGAGCGCGGTACGGGTGGCGCAGGAGGCCGAGCGGATCGGCTACGACCTCGCGCTCGCGCCCGAAGGGTACCGGTCCGACGCCGCCACCGTGCTCGGCACGGTGGCGATGCGCACACGGACCATCGACCTGGCGTCCGGTGTGTTCCAGATCCCAGGCCGGACCCCGGCGCTCACCGCCTTGACGGCATCGACGCTGGACGCTCTGTCCGACGGACGCTTCCGCCTGGGACTGGGCGTCTCCAACCCCGACATCAGCGAGGGTTGGTACGGCGTGCCGTTCGACCGACCGTTGGGACGTACCCGCGAATATGTGGACATTGTGCGACGCGCCCTCAATCGCGAGCAGGTCATCCACGCAGGCGAGCACTACCAGCTGCCGCCCCCGGGGAGCACCGCGACGCCCTTCACGCTGCTCACCCAGCCGGTCCGGCGGCGCATCCCCATCTACCTGGCGGCGGTCGGCCCGCGGAACATGGAACTGGCGGGAGAGGTCTCCGACGGCTGGCTGGGCGTCTTCTGCACCCCCGAATCGGTCACACAGGCCCTGGACCACCTGCGGGCCGGCCGGAACAGAGCCGGAAAGGACCTCGACGGCTTCGAGGTGCTCCCCGGGCTGCCGGTGTCCGTGAACGACGACCCGGAGCAGGCCGTGGACGCGGTGCGCGGCTACTTCGCGCACTTCCTCGGCATGGGCGATCGCAGGCGGAACTTCTACTGCAAGCTGGCCGGGCGGATGGGCTTCGGTCAGGAGGCCGCCGCTGTCCACGAGCGCTACGCCGCTGGCGACCTCAAGGGGGCGCGGGCGGCCGTACCCGCCGGGTTCGTCGACCGTGTCTCCCTGCTGGGCCCGGTCACCCGGATAGCCGACCGGATGCGGGAATATCTGAAGAGCGGGGCCACGACCCTCGTCGTCTCGCCCTTCGCCACGACCGGCGACGGGCAGCTCGACATCCTTCACGCCGTGGCCGCCGCCCGCGAGAGCATCGAACGCTAGGACGAGCAGCCAGGGCGGGGCCCGTGGACAGGCATCGGCGGCCGGCCCTGGGCAAGGGTCACGCCCGCGACAGCAGGAACAACGTATAGGCGGCCAGCGAACCGGCGTCCCTGACCGCGCCCGCGCGGACCATCTGCTCGAACTCGGCCCGTGGCACCCAGCGCTGGCGCATGTCCTGTTCACTGTGCTCGCGGGCGCTGGCGCCGTGCTCAAGGCCCGTCGCGAGGTAGACGTTGGATCGTTCGGTGCTGATGGCGTGCGCCACGTCGATGGTGCCGAGCAGCGTGAGACCGGCAGGACATAATCCGGTCTCCTGTTCGAGCTCCTGACGTGCCGCCTCCTCGAGCGTGGGCGCGGGCGCGAACCCCTGCGGAAAGCTCCACGAGCGCCGCCGCATCGGATAACGGTATTCCTCGACGAGGTGGAACCCGTCGTCCTCCAGCGGGATCACCAGCACGGCGTTGGGCCGCTCCAGGTAACCGTAGACGCCGCGCGACCCGTCGGGCCGCTCGATCTCGTCCTCGCGCAGCGTCATCCAGGTGTTGGAATAGACGACCTCGGTGGAGACCTGCCGGATCGAGGGGTGGTTCATGCCGCCCAGCCCGCAGCCGGATCGGGACCTGCCGCGGCCCGCACACGCGGGCCCACCACGGCGTCCACCATGGAACCACGTCCTCCCGGGAGAAGTCGTCGCGTGCCGCTCAGCGGCTCGCCTGAGCCAAGGATCAGCGTAACTCTCCCGAAGAGCGTGCGCCGGGGCGCGATCGCACACCTCCGGCGACAGGCCGACCGGCCCAGGGCGCCCCCGGTCGGCCGGCGCGCGGGTCAGGCCGGCGCGACCGGCTTGATCGGGGTGCGGCCGCGGCCCAGCACCCACAACATCGCGGCGAACGCGGCCACCTGGAGCGGCCAGCCCATCACGATCTTGGCGAAGCCGAGCGCCGCCACCGCCTGGTCGCCGCCCCCGAACAGGTAGACCGGCCCCTGCACGGCCACCCGCACCGCGCACGGCAACATGAGCAGCCACGTCAGCCGGGAGCAGAGACGCACGACGCCCGGATCCTTGTGCCAGGCCGTCGGGTCGCCCGTGACCGAGCCGATCAGGAACCCGACGACCGGCCAGCGCGTGACGATCGACACCAGCATGGCGGCCATGTACGTGGCGTTCCAGAGGATGCCGGGCAGGAAGTAGTCTTTCGCGTCGCCCGTGCGGCTGGCGAAGAACGCGCCGATCGCGATGCCGATCAGGCTGTTGATCACGAACTGCGGCGTGGACCGCTGCACGATCCGCGCCACCAGCAGCAGGACCGACAGGGCGACGCTGATGATCAACGACAGCTTCAGGTCTTCGGTGGTGATCCAGGACACCGTGAAGGCGATCGTCGGGACCGCCGCCTCGATGATGCCGCGCACTCCGCCGAAGGCCTTGGCGAGCTGGGCTCGCACCGCCGCCTCAACCGTGTCGTGGGCGACCTCTTCTGCCTCGGCACTCACTCGATCAACTCCCTGGGCGCAGCTCGTAACGCGGATTGAACATCACCTTGCGCCCGTCCTGCATGCTGACCAGGCCCTCGGCCTTGACCGTGCGGCCGGGCTCGATGCCCGCGATCTTGCGACGGCCGAGCCAGACCAGGTCGATCACGTCCGACCCGTCGTAGAGCTCGGCCTCGAGCGCGGGAGCACCGCCCCTCGGGCGCAGTGTCACCGTACGTAGCGTACCCGCCACGCAGAAGCGCCGGCGCCCGCCACACGAGGCGATGGGGGTGGCGCCGACCTCATCGGCGTCCTCCCGCAGCTCCTGGGCCTCGATCTCGGACTGGGACGACGCCAGCCGAGTCAGGAACCCGCGCAATCCCCTGCGTTTCCGGGGCTCTGCCGTACTCATGATGGAGCCAGCCTATGTGATGTCAGCCGTCAGCGAATCTCACTGATTTCCGGCCCTCTCCTGAACGGGTTGAACCCCTGCTCGTCCTCCTGCTGCTCGGCGCCCGGATCGCTGGGCCGGCGCAGCGGGATCGGCTCCTCGCGGGCCATCGGCTCATCGCCCCGCACGACCACGACGTCCTTGATGAAGTCGATGTACGCCGTCGCGATCGTCTCGTCGGTGGCCGCCTTGCCGGAGATCACCGCGAGCAGGAACCAGCGCGGCCCGTCGATGCCGAGGTAGCGGGCCGGCCTGGCGGCGCCGTCGACCTTCATCTCGCCGGTCAGCTCGCTGCCGAACGGGCCCTCCTGCTCCTCCAGGTGCTTGGCCTGGGCCCGGATCTTGGCCTTCACCTCGTCCCACAACCCCGAGCTGCGGGGCGCGGCCAGGGCCTGCAACTGCAGCGAGCTGTCTTCGTACAAGGCCACGACGCCGACGTGCTGGTCGCCGACCGACGCCAGCCGTACGTCGAAGTCGGAATTGTGCGGCAGCCGCAGGCCGCCGAGGTCGATCCTGTCCGTGTCGGGGTGGGGCTCGTCGGCGTCCCACGGGCCGGACTCTCGGGTGGGCGCGGCAGCCTCCTGCTCGGTCGCCTGTTCCGGCTGCTCACGACGACGACGTCGGAACACGTTCCTCACTCTCCTTGCTCACCGGGCCGCCTGGCGGCCCGCCATGTCGAAGGGCCGCGGGCGCGGCCCGCCGGTCAACGTCCTGTCGATCCGAATCCGTTGGCGCCGCGCACCGAACCGGGCAGGCGTTCGACCTCGTAGAAGGCCGCGCGCTCCACCCGCTGCACCACGAGCTGCGCCATCCGGTCGCCCCGCTGGAGGCGGAACGGCTCCTTGGCGTCGGTGTTGATCAGCGTCACCTTGATCTCGCCGCGGTATCCGGCGTCGACCGTGCCGGGCGCGTTGACCAGGGTGACACCGTGCCGTGACGCGAGCCCCGACCGCGGGTGAACGAACGCCGCGTATCCGTCGGGAAGGGCGATCGCCACTCCCGTGCCGACGACGGCCCGCTCGCCCGGCATCAGCTCGACGTCCCGCACCGCGTAGAGGTCCGCGCCCGCGTCACCCGGGTGGGCGTAGGACGGCATCGGCAGACCGTCGTCGAGCCGGTGGATGAGGACCTCGGGGCCCGCACCTGCGTTGGTCAAGGGTTCACCTCGTAGTCGTGTTCGGCGGCGACCGCGGCCAGATCGCCGTGCTTGGCGAAGTGTTCCATGTTCACCTCGATGAACAGCGCTGCCGCGCGGACGGCGACCGGTCCGCCGGGGGCGCCGATCCGCCCCTCAGCCTCAAGGTACGCCTTCCTGCCCGCGATGCCGTTGCACCAGGCACGCAGGTGGAGTGTCGTGCCCACGGGGACGGGGAGGAGATAGTCGGTCTCCAGACGTCCCGTCACATAAGGCTTGCGGAACAGGTAGACGGACATCCCGATGACCTCGTCCATGGCGGCGGCAAGCACGCCGCCGTGCGCCAGCATCGGCGCGCCCTGATGCGCCTCCCCCACCGTGAAATCCGCCTCGACGGTGGACCCGTCGGGTGTCCTGGCCGTGAGGTGCAGGCCGTTGCGCTGGTCGGCGCCGCAGCCGAAGCAGCGGTTGTAGTGGCCGCGCAGGTCGGTGCCCGGCGGCGGCGCCTCAGGGTGCGCCGCGGGCGCGGCCGCGCCCTGCGGCGGGGTGGTCAGGGGAGAACGCGTCACGGGTGACGAGGGTACTCCGTGTCCGGCCATCCGCTGTCATCATCACGGTCCGATGGCCTGCGGCATCCCGTGGCCCTGTCACGGCGGTCTAGTCGCGCGGGCCGGTGTCGTCCCCGTGTTCCCCGTCTTCGCCACGTGGCCTGGTGGTGGTCCGGTCCTGCCGGCCGGGGGCTTCGTGGCGCGGCCCCGTGCCGTCGGACTGCCCGCCGGCGTCGCCGTCCCTGGGTCTGGGGACCTCTCCGGCCTCACCCTGGCCGGTGGCCGGACGGGCGTCGAAGGTGTCGCCGGGGGTGTCGCCCGGAGTGGGGGATTCTGGTCCGGCCGGGGTGACGGACGTGCCGTCCGGGGG
>NZ_JAAAHR010000230.1:0-11922 GCF_009908215.1 Nonomuraea sp. K271
GCTCGCCCTGGTCCTGGCGGTAGTCCACGAGCAGGACGAACCCGAAGACGCGCAGTGCCAGATCGCTGTGCACGACCTGAGCGTCGGCGAGGTCCAGCCCGACGGTACGCAGCATGCCCAGAAAGGCGTCGGTGTGGGTCAGGCGACCCATGAGGCCCGGCGGGCCCTGGGCGAGCACGGCCACCGTCCCGCCGATGGGATGTTGCCGTTCTCCGCGCCCATGAACCCGGTCGAGAGCATGTCGGCGCAGTAGACGGTCATCTCGTCCGGGACACTGTCGGGGATCTTCGCCAGGTTGGCGTCGGCCTCGTTCACGTGGAAGTACTCGGCGAAGACCCCGTCCTTAAGTTGGCGAACTTGAACCCCCCGAGCGGCCCGCCGGACTGTGACGGATGACCGTCTGGGAGGCGAAATCGCCCCAGTCGGGAGTGATGGCCCCCACCAGAACCCGGTCGCCCGGCCGGAAGGCCGTCACCTCGTCGCCCACCTCGTGCACCACGCCGACGCCCTCGTGGCCGAGCGTCAGGTTCTCCCGCGGCCCGATGCCGCCCTGGACAGTGTGGGAGTCCGACGTGCAGATCAACGCAGCGGTCGTCCGTATGACGGCATCCAGCGGACCCGGCCGCGGGACGGGCTTGTCCATCAACCCGGCCTGCCGATTCCTCTCATCACGAACGCTTGCATCGTGCCCCCCGAATGCTCCCCCGTGTCCGGCGTCCCCGAAAACGCCGCAAACATGGCCAGCTCTACCCTGTCGATCTCGGCGATCAACTTCGGTCCTCCCCTGTGGATTGTCCGCGGAGGAAAGGCCGAACGCGGCCAAAGGACGGTCATCCACCAGATGCGGGGACCGCCGCGCCGGATCCAGGGTCCGCAACTGCTCGGGGGGCACCCAACTGCTGGTCTGGGACGACGCCGCAGCGGGGGCTGGGCCCCATGCTCGGCATGCTGGGGTCTACTTGCCTGACTTGCCGTGACGACCTTCAATGCGACTGACCAGCAGGTTCGCTGGACAACCCCCGATGACGGCTGGAGCGGGACGGCCGAGCGGTCGCGGGTGCAGACGATGGCCGACACGCGAAAAGGATGAAGGGCCCTCTCCCAGTGGCGGCTGTCGGGGAAGGCCCGAGTCGTTCCGGCGCCGGCACTCACATCTTGAAGTGGGTCCAGCCCGCTCGCCAGGTTCCGTACTTGGTGGAGTGCGCATTCCCGCAGGTGCCGGAACGACTACACGTGTGTTTTCCCTGCTTCAGGCGGCTCACCTTACCGCGTTCGAGGCCGTAGTAAGCCTGCCACCACTGCCAGTTGTTGGGCCCCGTCGCATACCTCTTACTGCATACCGCTTCGACGCGGGCGAGGTTGAAGGCCCGTTGCCGCGCGTAGCTGTATCCCGCGGGGATTCCGAAAATCATCTTGACGTGGCGCTCGTCGTATTTGTGGCGTGGAATGACGGTGTCGTATGCCTTCGTCTTGGATCCTTTTTTGCACGGCTTCCCGGCACCGCTCCATTTGGTGTAGAGGTGGTACCCAGGGGACGCGGATGCCACTGATGGGGCGACCATTGCCACGCCCGTGGCGATCATGGACGCTGCCAGTCCCACGGCGATCCTTCTGGCTGCTGACGTGGACGGTTTCCACATGATGCTGCCTTTCGTCGAATGACGCCAACGGCAGGACCATACAAATGCGCGGTATATCCGGGGTATGCCAGGCGGGGGACGGCGCGCGCGTGTCCCTGCAGGCCTTCGGCAACTTCGGTGTGACCACGTCCTGTACGCCGCTGGCCGGGTCGGCGGTGTTGACCAGGGCGCGGACCTTATCCACGCCACCTCCTTCAATACCGATCGTGCAGGGCCCAGCCGTTTCTCCACCTGGGCCGGCGCGCGCTATGATTCGCGATCCGGTCCTATTGATCATTCATGGGTGGGTGTGCTGCCCTATCGGGGCGGCTGATCGCTTCCTGAGCGACCTTGGCGAACCGCACGGGCCCGTCGGGAGTCGTGATCACATGGCCGGGAAAGGATTGGACGGGATGATGCTCGGGCTTGTAGCTTGCAGTCGACCGTGACACCGCCCGAGGAGGTGAGACCCATGAACGCTGCATCGCTGTGGGTGCTCCCCCTTCCCGTCACGGCCGGGCGATCGACGTAGGTGTCGCCGGGAGCGCCTCGCCAACAAGGCACTCCCGAAAGGCAACACCTATGCAGTCTCAGCAGGTCACCGCCGAGCCGCCGTCGAACGACGGGGTCGAGCGTGACTCCACGGTGGGCGACGTCCCCGGAGTTCTCTGGTCGCCGGTCTCCGGCGCCGATCGTGCGCCCCTCATGTTCGATGTGATCATCGCCGGGTGCGGGCCGACCGGTGCGATGCTGGCCGCCGAACTACGGCTGCACGATGTGCGGGTACTCGTTCTGGAGAAGGAAACCGAGCCCGCGTCGTTCGTCCGCATCGTCGGTCTGCATATTCGCAGTCTCGAGCTGATGGCGATGCGCGGACTGCTGGATCGCATTCTCCACCGTGGAAGACAACGTCCGGCCGGCGGTATCTTCGCCGCCATCCCCAAACCCGCGCCCAAGGACCTGGATTCCGCGTACGCCTATCTGCTGGGCATCCCGCAGCCGGTCATCGTTCATCTGCTCGAAGAACATGCGATCGCACTGGGTGCGCAGGTCCGGCACGGCTGCGCGGTGAGCGGTTTCGAGCAGGACGACGAGGGTGTGACCGTCGAGCTGACCGACGGGGAACAGCTGCGTTCGCGCTACCTCGTCGGCTGTGACGGCGGGCGCAGTACGGTGCGTAAACTGCTCGGTGTCGGCTTCCCCGGCGAGCCCTCAAGGACCGAGACGCTGATGGGCGAGATGGAAGTGGGCGTGCCGCAGGAGGAGATCGCCGCCAAGCTGACCGAACTGCGCGAGATCCATCAGCGATTCTGGCTCCGGCCCTTCGGCGAAGGGGTCTACAGCGTCGTAGTCCCCGCCGCGGGAGTCGGCGACCGCGCGAAACCGCCCACCCTTGACGATTTCACACAACAGTTGCGCACCATCGCCGGAACCGATTTCGGCGTGCACTCCCCGCGCTGGATGTCCCGCTTCGGAGACGCCACCCGGATAGCCGAACGTTATCGGGTCGGGCGGGTGCTGCTGGCCGGCGATGCGGCACACATCCATCCGCCCATCGGCGGACAGGGCCTCAACCTGGGCGTTCAGGACGCATTCAACCTCGGCTGGAAACTGGCCGCACAGATCCGCGGCTGGGCGCCGGAAACACTGCTGGACACCTACCAGGCCGAACGTCATCCGGTCGCCGAGGACGTGCTGGACAACACCCGCGCCCAGATGGAACTGCTGTCCACCGAACCGGGCCCGCAGGCCGTGCGCAGACTGTTCACCGAACTGATGGACTTCGACGAGGTGAACCGCTATCTGATCGAGAAGATCACCGCGATCGGCATCCGCTACGACTTCGGCGAAGGCCCCGACCTGCTTGGCCGCCGGCTGCGCGACATCGACGTGAAACAGGGCCGCCTCTACGGCCTGCTGCACCGCGGCCGCGGCCTGCTGCTGGACCGCACCGGACGCCTGGCCGTCGGCGGCTGGTCAGACCGGGTCGATGACCTCGCGGATCCCACTGCGGCACTGGATGTCCCGTGCGTCCTGCTACGCCCCGACGGCCACGTCGCCTGGATCGGCGACGATCAGCAGGACCTGGACGACCACCTCTCCCGCTGGTTCGGCAAGCCCGCCGGTGGTCATCTGGGTTCTCGGCCTATTCTCGCAGGTCAGGGCTAGATGATCTTTTCTTTCACGTGTGGCACGTTGGCTGATCTTCACGCCATGTTGCCTCGAAAGTGCGCCCCATTGCTATCTAGAGTTTTTGAGCGAATGACGGCGGCCATGAGAAGGCGGTTCTGATCCACTTTCAGCGTGATCGACGGCGTCCTCGCAGCTCAACCCCAGATCCGTGTGCTTTTCCTCTCACGCACCTGCGGAACGAGGGTACAACGGACCCGATCAAGGCTGCTTCCGCGCCCGCCACTACCAGGACGTATGGTCACGTGCCCGCAAAACGGCCCTGAGCGAGGCTGAGCGTGCCTCACACGTCGCGCGGCGTCCCTACGACCTTCGCCACTTCAACGCCTCCATGCTCAATCTGGCGGGCGTAGACGCAGCCCAGGTAGCGCGCAGGCTCGGCCACTCCGTCCGAACCTTATGGCCGTCTACGTCCATGGGATCGACACCGGGGAGGACGCGACCAACGCGAGGATCGAAGCAGCCCTGACAGGACAATCGATCTCCCCCAAGCCTGTGACCAGCGAAAACGCAGCCCACGGGGCAACCACGGGCCAACCCGCCGACAATGATTCCGTAGCAGCCCAAAAGCGCAGGTCAGCCCTCTGATCACCTATAGACTGTGGCACTCCTTGGAGGCCCTCAGCCATGGTCGGCGGGGCCTGGTCGGCTTTGCCGTAAAAAATGGAGGTCTTGACGTTGGCCACGCCGTAGGTGACGCTGCGCTGGGCGCCGTGAAGGCGCCCAGCGGCGAGGCAGTGATAGCACCCGCGAAGCGATCACGCGCCGTTGGCGGCGGGCCAGCTCATGCGGATGTTGGTCCCTTTAGGGCCGGGGAAGACCTCGACGTCGTCCGCCAAGCCCTCGATGACCGCTATGCCGAAGCCCGACATGAACGAGTCAGAAAGCATGCCCAGATCGAGGGGCTGTTCTGGCTTGATCTCATCGCTGGGGGCGTGATCGCTCACCGTGACCTCGAAGCGGCCGGAGTCGTCACGCAGCTCGATGCGGATGGGTTCGCCCGGACAGTGGGCGCGATGCACCTCGACCGCCCGGGAGCATGCCTCACCCACGGCGAGCCTGACTTCGTCCAGCAGGGACTCCTCCACGCCGGTGCGGCGGGCGATCGCCGTCGCCACCAGCCGTGCGGTCCGCACGTGCGCGGGGAGAGCGCTGAACGTCAGCTCGACGGTAGCCATGCTACTTGTCTTTGCCGTGAGCTTCCTTGGCCTCGTCGACCGAAGCGTAAATCCCGAAGACCTTGGTCAGGCCCGTGATCCGGAAGATCTTGAGGATACGCTCCTGCGTGCACACCAGCTCGAGGGAGCCGTCGTGCGCGCGAACCCGCTTGAGTCCACCGACCAGGACGCCCAACCCGGTGGAGTCGAGGAAGTCGACCTTCTCCATGTTGACGAGAAGGTGGAAGTTGCCCTTGTTCACCAGATCGATGAGGAGTTCACGCAATCTCGGCGCCGTGTAGACATCGATCTCACCCTCGACCTCCACGATGGTGAGTCGGTCTTCGGTGCGGTGATCCAACTTCAGATCCACAGATCCTCCAGCGCCTCGCCTGCGAAAGTAGTCTTACGGGCCTGGCAATCTGGAGCGTGGCCCCAGACTGTCCGACCCTGACGCGCGGCATTCAACCACGTGCCTGGCTTGTGTCTATACGAAATCACGATTCCCGGCGACTTTGCCCACCGATGCAAGACTGGAAACAGTGACTTCCACCGCATCCTCCCCAGAACAGGCAGGTCCACTCCTCCACCACCTGCTTGGTGTTCCCGCACGTCATGAGCGCGTCACCCATGTGGAGCATGTTCCAGCACGTCAGGCGGGTCAAGCCCGATGGCCCAAATGGACGTCTGAAGTCTTTGTTACGCGCTTGGCGAACCGCGGGGTCACAGGACTCTGGCCTCACCAGTACGAGGCCGCCGACCTGGCATTCCGTGGCCGAAACGTGATCATCTCGACGGGAACGGCGTCCGGGAAGTCGCTCGCGTACCTCACCCCCGCGGTCACGGCCTGCCTGGACGGCGGCACGATCCTCTACCTGACGCCGACCAAGGCCCTTGCCGCCGACCAGCTGCGCACCCTGCGCGAGCTGCGCATCACCAAGGTGCGGGCCGCAACGTTCGACGGTGACACTCCGTTCGAGGAACGCAAGTGGGTACGCCAGCACGCCAACTACGTCCTGACGAACCCCGACATGCTGCACCGCGGCATCCTTCCCCGCCATTCGCAGTGGTCGTCCTTCTTCCGCCGGCTGCGCATGATCGTCGTGGACGAGTGCCACGGCTACCGCGGCGTCTTCGGGTCTCACGTCGCCCAGATCCTGCGCCGCCTGCGCCGGGTCTGCGCGCGGTACGGCACGGAGCCCACGTTCCTGCTCGCCTCGGCGACGGCCAGCGAACCGGGAGCGTTCGCCAAGAGGCTGACGGGGCTTGAGATGCACGAGGTGGCCGTTGACGCCTCGCCCAAGGGGTCGACGACCATCGCGCTGTGGGAGCCGCCTCTGACGGAGCTGCGGGGCGAGAGAGGGGCGCCCGTACGGCGCACAGCCACGGCGGAGGCCGCCGACCTGCTCGCGGACCTCGTCCTCGCCGACATCCGCACACTCGCCTTCGTCCGCTCGCGCCGCGGCGCGGAAACGGTCGCCCTGTCCGCCCGAGCCAAACTCGCCGACGTCGCCTTCTCCCTCACACCACCTCCCGACCACCACACCGGCTCCCCCCGCACCCCCAACGAACCCGGCGAACCCAGCCCCAGGCGAACCCACCACCACAACCCCGGACAGAGCACACCCAGCGGGCCCGATCACCGAATCTCCGCCGCGGACGAGCCGGCGAGCGCCGGCGACCCCACCGCCCAGAAAGCAGCCCGGCCGACCGGCCGGCCGCCGAGGCTCGCCGCCTCCGAGCAGCCTGGGGACGACGGCGGGACGGAGGAGGGTTCGCTCAACTGGTCGATCCCGGACCCCTCCGACTGGGCCAACCTTCCGGACAAGATCGCCGCCTACCGTGCCGGCTATCTGGCCGAGGACCGCCGGTTGCTCGAGAAGGCGCTCCGTGCGGGCACGATCATGGGCCTGGCCACCACGAACGCCCTCGAACTAGGCGTGGACGTCTCCGGGCTCGACGCCGTGCTGATCGCCGGCTGGCCGGGCACCCGGGCCTCGCTCTGGCAGCAGGCGGGCCGGGCGGGCCGGGACGGCAGGGACGCGCTCGCCGTACTGATCGCCAGGGACGATCCTCTGGACACCTACCTGGTGCACCACCCCGATGCGCTGTTCGGCCGGCCCGTGGAGGCGATCGTCCTCGATCCGGACAATCCGTACGTGCTGGGCCCTCACCTCTGCGCCGCGGCCGCCGAGATCCCGCTTTCCGAGGACGATCTGGCCGTCTTCGGCGACACCACCTCGGCCGTCCTCGACGACCTGGTCGCCCGGCATCTGCTCAGGAAGCGCCCGGCTGGATGGTTCTGGACCCGGCGTGAACGCGCCACCGACCTCGCCGACATCCGCGGCGGTGGAGGCGCCCCCATCCAGGTCGTGGAGTCGTCGACCGGCCGCCTCCTGGGCAGTGTGGACGAGCCGTCCGCCCACACCGCGGTGCACACCGGCGCGGTCTACCTCCACCAGGGCGAGACCTTCATCGTGGAACTCCTCGATCTGGAGGCCGGGGTCGCCCTCGTCTCCAGCGCGAGCCCCGACTACACCACGTTCGCCCGGGACATCACCGACATCTCCATCCTCGGCACCCAACGCTCCCACCCTCTCGGCCCGGGCACGCTGCACTTCGGCGAGGTGGAGGTGACCCGGCAGGTCGTCTCGTACCTCAAAAGACGCCTCCAGTCGGGCGAGATGCTCGGCGACGAGCCCCTCGACCTGCCGCCTCGCACCCTTCGCACCCGCGCGGTCTGGTGGACGCTCCCCGCGTCCGCGCTCGCCGCGCTCGCCGAGGCCGGCATCGACCTCGGCGGAGCCGCCCACGCCGCCGAGCACGCGTCGATCGGGCTGCTGCCCCTGTTCGCCACCTGCGACCGCTGGGACATCGGCGGCGTCTCCACCGAACTCCACGCGGACACGGGCCTGCTCACGGTCTTCGTGTACGACGGCCACGAGGGCGGAGCGGGCTTCGCGGAACGCGGCTACGCCCGGGCGACGGACTGGCTGACGGCGACGCGCGAAGCCATCACCTCCTGCGAATGCGAACGTGGCTGCCCCTCCTGCATCCAGTCGCCGAAGTGCGGCAACGGCAACGAACCCCTGGACAAACGAGGCGCGATCCGCCTCCTCGACACTCTGCTGCCCCAGCAATAGACCCGTCCGTGCCCAGGCTCCCGCACGGCGCCCCCTTCGGTTGACGGCGCAGCCATCTCGGGTTGGTGCGAGATGTCCTTAAGAGGTGCGGGTGGGGTCAACGCTCCTGCAAACCCACACGCTCCGCATCCCACAGCGGCACGGCAGTCCACAAGCTGCAGGCAGAAGGCGTCAGGCACACCGCTGCCGCACGTCTGATCCGCAGATCGGCACACGCTTCGTAGCAGCGGCTCACCCATAGGTCGCAACAAGCGTGAACCGTTTCCCCGAGACCCGCCGTTCACGAACCGTGGTACCGCGACCATCGGACGGGTCACGGCCGCCACGATGCGACCTCCGGTGACTTACCTCAGACGACCTCAGACGACCTCAACTGTCGCCACCTCTGTGTCTGCGACCAGCGGAAACGCGCTCGTTCTCATCGTCGTCGGCGGCCCAGAAATCGGCTGATCCCGGCTGCGGGCGTTCCCAGAACCCGCTGTCCTCCATGGCTCTGGGCGACGGGGGAAGGTAGTCGTCCCAGTGTTCTTCTATGCGGACGGCGGGCGGGCTGATGGAGGCCGAGCCCTCGGGAACGTCTGTCACGGCCGAGCTGGGCAGCGCGATCCGCTTGGGACCCTGCCGGGCGCCGTCCGTGTCGCGAACCCCCCAGACGTCGTCCACCTCGATCTGGACGGAGATCTCCTTGCGCGCCGGCTCCGAGGTGGGGAACGCGGTGGACTCCCCGAACGCGTCCCTACTTCGTTCGTGCTTCGACGGCTGCTGGTGTTCCTTGGGCTGCTCTGCTTGGGATTTTTCCGGTACGCGCGTCTTGGCCACGGCCAGGATCACCGTGGGCCGCCGCCGGAGCGGCACGGCGGCAGGTGGGACGGTGACATCGCCCTGCGAGCCCTGCGCGACGTGCGAGCCATGCGCGCCGCCTTCGGCCGAAGCCCGGCCTGCGCGCGTGGCCGCCCCGACCGGCGCCGACGTGGCACCGGATGTTGCCCCGGTGCCTGGACCGGCAAGGGCTCGGCGCCGCGCCCACGCCCCCGCGTGCGCGCCGAGGAGCAGCAGAAGGAGGCCGGCAGCCACGTAGAGGGCGTACTGTCCGATGTTCCCCAGCGGCGACGCGCTCGACTGGGCTCTTACGTCGCCGGCGGTTACGGGTGCGGTGTCCGTGCCGTCCCTGGCGCCGGACGGGACGAGCCCGCCCGAATCGTCGTCGGCTGTCGGGATGGGCAGGTTTCCGTCAACGTCGGTGTCAGGAATGTCGGGCAGCTTGGTGGTTTTACGGTTCGGCTCGTCCGTGGGCGCTGCCTGCCTCTTGGCGGGCAGGGTCGGCAGCGCGTCGACGTTCTTGGCATCTCGTTTCTTCGGCGTCTGCTTGGTGGTCTTCTTCGGCTTGGCGGTGGTCTTGGCGGGGATGGCGAGGTAGGCGGCGCCCGACGGATCCGACCCGATCGAGCCCCCTTCCCCATCACCCCTGAATGCCTTGACGGTGAACCCCACCCGCTGCCCTTCCGCCTTGGCGGGCACCGTGAGCGCCGCCCTGCAGGAGGTGCCCTCGCAGGCACCGTCGGCAGGCAGCCTCCCGACGATGCCCGTCAGCGTGTTGGAGACCTCGTAGGACTGCAGATCGGGCTCGGCACCCTTGGGCCAGGTGACGAGGACCTTGTCGGTGCCCTGCCGGGCCACGTTCGGGTTGCCCGGAGTCTCGGCGGGCCTACGCAGCTTGAAGGTGCTGGTGGCGTACACGCTCCCGGTGAGTTCTCCCTTGAGGGTCACCGTGAAGGGACCGTTGGGGGCGGCGCCGGCGTCGAACGTGCCGGAGAGCGTCTGGTTGGCACCGCCTCCGGCGACCTTCTGGCTGGGGGTTGACGGGCCTTCGACGTACAGGCCCATGCTGAGCTGGATCATCCCCGTGCTGGCGGAGACAGTGATCGTCGAGCCGGAGAGCACCTGGCCGTCGGTGGGCGAGGTGATCTGCCCGGACGTGTCGGCCTGCCAGGTCGCGGAGGCGGCCCGCGCGGACCCGCCCAGCGCGACGGACAACACCACGATCGCTCCCGCGGCCACCACTTTGCCGACTACCGTCACGACGCTTCCCTCCATCGAGAGCCTCGCGTCGCCCGACCGCCCTTGGGGGCGTTCACGCGACGACCGGAAGTGCAGTCCGCCCGGCCGATACGGTCACCGACCGCCCCCGGACCGCACCCTAGCGACTTCGTCAGAGCTGTCACAGACGTCTGCCGCATATGGCATGAACCGAGGGTAAGCGGGACCTTACGGGAAATGCTCAACTCTTGGACACTGCGTCTAAGAAGTCGTAACGGGATCGCGACATTGCACCCGTAAGCCACACTCACCACTTTCGACAACGCTCACCCATTTGTTCGCTCACGCATATTTGTGCAAATAGCAAGAATCAGGACTCATCATCTAAGTCAGGGCAGGTCATCCCCATCAGTTACGTCGGAGAGCCGGCCGGGGCCACCGTCGCGGGGCCCGCACGGGATCTCCCGGTCAGGGTGCGGGTGCCGGCGATCGGCAGGGAGATCGACACCGTGGTCCAGACATCGGCGATCTCGTCCCGAATCTCGCAGCGGGTCAGTTTCGCGCCGTTTCGTGCAGCGATGGCCGACGCCCGAAGGCAGGCGCCCTCCGGGTCGGTCAACGCCATCTCGGCCGCCGCCAGCGCGCTGAGGTCGGCGGCGCTGCTGACCCGGTGGCCGGCCACGCGTACGGAGCCCACAGTGGCCACCGCCGTGGCGACGGCCATCAGGAGACCCATGAGGGCGACACCCCACAGCGTGGCGGAGCCGCGTTCCTTGTCGCGCTTGATCTTTCCTCCTCGGCGATGGCCGGTCTCATGCCGGTACGGCTCTGCTCAGGGGACCGACTGGCGTGGTTCGGTGTCGGCCGTGGCCGTGGCGGACACCTGGACGGCGGGCAGCGACCCGCCCCACGCCGGACGCACCTCGACAGTGATCCGCACCTTGGTCAGATCGACGTCGCGGGACACCGCTATCCGCGCGTCGGCACGGGTGGCCGACCGGGCACGATCGCGGACCTGGCTCAGTGGTTCGCCCCTGGCCGCCGCCCGGGCGGCCGCGCGGGCGACGTCCACGCATTCGAGTTGGACGCCGACGGCTTGGACGGCCCACAGCGCGGCAGCCAGGACCACCATGAGAGCGGGCAACATCGCGGCGGTCTCGGCCGTCACCGAGCCCCGCGATGCCGACCGTCCCCCACCCACGGTGATCCGCCCGGGGCGGCGGCTCATTTGCCGGTCGTCTTGAGTGCCCGGTCGATGAGAGAAGACAGCATTTCCTGCACTTCCGGACTGCTCACGACCTTGAACAGGAGTGCGGCGAAGGCGCAGGCCGCGATGGTGCCCACCGCGTATTCGGCCGTGGACATTCCTCGTTCGCGGTTGGCCAGCGCGTAGTGAAGCCATCGATTGGACCGCCGCCACGAGCCCGCTCCGGCGGCTTCCCCGCCGGAGGTGGTCGGCGAGTCGCCCGGCGCGGTGTCGGCGGGCCTCGGCGGGGTGTCCGAGGGGGCGTTGACGGGCGGCGGCGAGGTGTCCGGGTCAATGCCTACGGGCGTCGGCGCGCCGCCGCGGGTGGTGCCGTAGGACATGGACGCTGGCAGGTTGCCTGGCAGCGCACGGGCCGTAGGTGAAGAGTCGCCGGGTGCGGGGCCGGAGCGGCCCGGCACGGCGGGGGCAGAGCTCGACGGGTCGGCCGGTGGGAAGGAGGTCGACGTCGGCGGGATGGTCGTCGTCGGCGGGATGGTCGTCGTGGTGACGGCTGTGTGGCCGGTCAGGGG
>NZ_JAAAHR010000231.1:0-11852 GCF_009908215.1 Nonomuraea sp. K271
CGTCAGCGGGGCCCCGGCCAGCGCCGCCCACCCGCCGTCGTGGAAGCGCACCCACGCCCCGCCGAACGTCAGCTCGATGCCCGCCAGGCCCTCCGCGTTGCCCACGAGCCGGTTGGCCAGCCGCAGGCTCGGCGCGTCGGCCGCCCCCGACCGGGGCACGCCGAGGTGGGCGTGACCGGGCCGCCCGAGATCCTGCACGGTCGCGTACGGACCGGGCGCCAGCACCTCGATCATCACGTGCCCGTGGCCTCACTCCGTCCGGCGGGCATGGTCGCCATCTGCCACCCTCTTCCTCACCTGGCCCTGGTCGCCGTCCTCCCGCAGCCCGTCCTCAGGACGGCGGGGCCTCCTCGCGTACGAACCGCACGCGCATGCCCGGCCGAAACAGCGACGGAGGCTCGGCCGTGACGTCCCACACCCGCACGGACGTGCGCCCGAGCAGCCGCCACCCGCCGGGCGACGCGGTCGGATAGACCGCGGAGTAAGGGCCAGCGATCGCCACGGACCCGGCGGGCACCGACGTGCGCGGCGTGTCCAGCCTGGGCGTCTCCAGCACGGGGTCGAGCCCGGTGAGGTAGGCGAACCCCGGGGCGAATCCCAGCCACCCCACCACCAGCTCGCGCCCGCAGTGCCGGGCGACCACCTCGTCCGCGCCGATGCCGGCCAGCGCCGCCACGGAGTCGAGGTCCGCGCCGTCATAGACCACGGGGATCGTCACGGCAGGCCCCTCGGCCGCTCCGGCGCCGGCCTTGCCGCGTTCTTCGGCGACGAGGGCCGCCAGCCGATCGCGGAGCCGCGCCTGGTCCGCGCCCGGCGCCACCACGAGCACGGTCGCGGGCCCCGGCACGATCTCCGCCACGCCGGCGGGCCGGTCCGCCCGCAGCGCCGCGTCCAGCCGGTGCGACAACTCCAGCGAGCCCGTCTCCACGAGCAGCCCGTGCTCCCCGGCCCTGCGGATCACGTGAACGCCTGCAGGACGACTCCGGCCGCCAGCAGCGCGTCGCGGACCCCCTGGGCCAGCCGGACCGCGTCAGGCGTGTCTCCGTGGACGCAGATGGAACGGGCGGCCAGCTGGACGGAACTTCCGTCAGAGGCCGTCACCGAGCCCGCCACGGCCATCTGACGGGCACGGGCCGCCACCACGACGGCGTCGTGGATGACCGCGTCCGGCTCCCTTCGCGGGACGAGCATCCCCGCGGGGGTGTAGGCGCGGTCCGCGAACGCCTCGTTCACCGTCGGCACGCCCGCGACCGCCGCCACCTCGTGCACGACCGAGCCGGGCAGCGTCAGCACCGGCAGCGTGGGGTCGTAGTCGGCCACCGCGTCGATCACCGCCCCCGCCTGCACCTCGTCGCGGCAGATCCGGTTGTAGAGGGCGCCGTGGGGCTTGACGTAGGACACCCGGCCGCCCATCGCCCTGGCGATGCCGTCGACGGCCGCGAGCTGGTAGAGCACCTCGGCGCAGAGCTCCTCCGGCTCGAGGTCCATCTCCCTGCGCCCGAAGTGCGCCCGGTCGCGGTAGGACACCTGCGCCCCGATCGCCACGCCGCGGTCGACGGCCGCCGCGCACGTGCGCCGGATGGTCACCGGGTCGCCCGCGTGGAAACCACAGGCCACGTTGGCGCTCGTGACGATGTCGAGCAGCGCCAGATCGTCGCCGAGCCGCCAGATGCCGTAGCCCTCGCCGAGATCCGCGTTGAGGTCGATCACCATGGCACCATCATGGCGCTTCACGGCTCGCGCGGTGCGACGAACAGGGTCTGAGTGGCCGTCCCGACCTCGCCATTCTCGTCATAAAGGGTCGAACGGGTCAGCCCACGACCGGCCGGGCCGAGCACGGTGGCCGACTCCATGCAGATCCACTCCGTTTCGGGCGACCGGAACAGGGAGATTGTCAGATCCACGTTCGCGAAGAGGTGCGTGGCGAAGTCGACGGCGAGGCTGATGCCGTTGCCGCTGTCGGCGAACACCGCCAGGCGCTCCAGCGAGGTGATCTCCTCGCCCTCGACCAGCGGCATGCCGAGCCTGCCCCAGACCGTGGCCGGGCCGGGCGTCAGGGGGCTGCCGGTGACGAAACGCCAGTCGAGCGCCCTGCCGTACCCGAAGCCGGAGCTCAGCCACGAGCGCGCGTGCTCCTGCGAACGGGGCGGGACCGGCGCCGGCGGTTTCCGCGCCGGCGTGGCGTGGGTGCCGGCCTCCCGGATGCGCCAGGCGCTCGCCCGGGCGAACTCGCGGCCACCGGAGCGGACGCTCGCCGACAGGCATTGCACGCGCTTGCCGTCACGGGCCACGTCGGTCTCGACCCGCAGCTCGGCCACGGGCACGGGCGCGAACACGTCGACCACCAGCCTCGACAGCTGCAGGCCTGGCCGCGGGGCCGTGCGAGCCAGCTCGTGCACGATCAGGGCGGTGACGGGCCCCATGTGCTGGGAGCCGGGATCCCACGGGCCCTGGGTGTGCTCCGACGCGCGGTAACGGCCTTCGCCGGCGCGGCTGTACATTGCCATAGAAGGAAATTCTATGGCGAGCTAGATCTCGTCGGGAATGTCGGCGATGTCGTCGAGAGCCGCCGCGAGCTCCTCCGGGTCGCCGCCGATCCGCTCGGCGATCTCGATCAGCACGTGGAGCACGTCGTGGCGGTCGTGCCCGAGGTCGAGCAGGCGCTGCGCGGCCTCCCACAACTGCGGCGGATCGCCCTCCCAGAGCCGGGTTGCGATCTCCTCGTGCCAGGCCAGATGCTCCTGGTCGATGGCACCGCCGTGGTCGATCTCGAGCAGCGTGCGGCGGTCGGCCTCGTCGGCGGGGTTGAGGTGGTCGAGGTCGACGTCGCCGTGCGTGCCCTGCAGGAAAGGGAAGGCGAAGACCCGCCTGGCCAGCGCCGACAGGTCGCCGTCCGGCAGCAGGCGCTCCAGCAGGGGCCGGTCGAGGCCGAACGACGTCGGATCGCGGTAGGCCTCGGGGAACTTGCCGATGGCCTCCCACACCGCGTCGAGCGTGGCCTTCAGCCCCTGCTCGGGCAGCGCCGTGCGCTGGGCGGCGAAGCGCACCCAGGCCGCCAGCACGTGCGGCATCGCCTCCTGCTCCGCCACGCTCAGCATCACCTTGCGCGGCAGCCAGTCGAGCAGGAACGTCTCGCACTTGGTGGGGCTGACCCGCAGCGGCCGGTTGAAGTCCTGCTCGCAGCCGTAGTCGATGATGTGGTCGGCGCAGCGCGAGGCGGCCGAGGGGTCGGACAGGTGCTCGGCGGCGTCGGAGGCCAGGAACTCCGCCGCCAGCATGGCCCGCCGCTCCCTGCTGTAGGGGGCCTCGATGTGCAGCGGCGCCGGCCGCTTGCGCCCGGGCGGCAGCGCCTTCAACCGGGCCCTGGCGAACGCGTGGTAGGCGCTGTAGCTGTCGCTCACCGGCGGCGGGGTCTTCGGCTCCTTCGTGGCCTTCATCGCCGACTCCAGAAGGGCCCTCGCCTGCTCCGGCTGGATCTCCTCGAACAACAGCATCGGGTTGCCCGCCGCCTCGGCCCTGGCCTGCTCGATCAGCTTGTCGACCTGCGAGGAGACCCAGGCGTCGCGGGTCATGCCGCTCATGTTGTAGTCGACGACCATGACGAGCGCGTGACGGTCGGCCGGGGTCTGGCCGTCGTTCCACCGGTAGGAGAAGGTGCAGATCACCGTGTCCTGGTCGCCGTAGGCGTCGCGGGAGACGTAGCAGCCGGCCGGTTTCACCGCGCCCACCCGGTCGGCCCAGCCCGGCCTGGCCACCCCCGACTCCATCATGGCGAGCGCCGCGCCCTCGGCCTTGGCGCCCTGGCGGGCCGTGCCGAGGTAGGCCAGGCACATCAGCAGGGTCAGCGAGGCCGGCGTGCCGGCCTTGGCCGCGTAGTCGACGAGCCCCTCACCGAGAACCTGCTCCACGTCGCCGCCCCTGACCCGCCGGCCCCACCAGGCCCCGATCATGTCGGAGACCATCAGCTCCGCGTCCAGGGGAGTGCGAACGGCGAGCAGCTCTCGAGCCGCCTGCACCATCTCCTTGAACACGTCGTCGGGCGGAGTGCTCTCCCGGGGATCTCGTCGGTGTCGGCGCACGCCCTCACTCTCTCGTATTCCAGGCACGAACGGTGCGGAGAACACGGCCCGGTGACCCCGATGTTATAGGAGGGTCATGCCGGTGACCCGCGTCCGGCGTCCTGCGGGAACGCCGCAGGACGCCTGCGACGTCACGTCAGCGGGAACTCCGCGGCGGAGGCGCGGAGTTCACGATCGCGAGCAGGTGCTCGCGGGCGATGCGTTCCACGATCTCCGGGGTCGCGGTGACACCCAGATGCTGCGCACACGCGCACACGTCGGCCACGCAGCGGTCGATGGTGTCCACGGGTACGGTCAGGAACTCTTCGGCCAGCCTGAGACTGACCGGTTCGCGCAGGAACCGTGTGGCCAGAGCGAGCATAGGAGTGAGATTCCTCTGGATGCCCAGGGGCAAACCCCCAGGAACGTCTGCAGGGCGACTTGCGTTCTCATTCCACCCTTTCTCGGACGGGTGTCAAGGCTCCACGACGCCTGTGTTCACTTCACCCGGTGCCCTTTCATGCGAAGCTGTCTCCATGCGCATCCAGCTCGCCCAGCGGAGCGAGGCAGACGAGCTCCTCGGCCGCAGCCCGCTCGCCCTGCTCGTCGGCATGCTGCTCGACCAGCAGATCCCCATGGAGTGGGCGTTCACGGGGCCCTACACCATCTCGCAGCGGCTGGGGCACGACCTCACCGCCGAGGAGCTCGCCTCCTACGATCCGGAGGAGTTCGCCGCGCTGCTGGCGCAGCCGCCGGCCGTGCACCGCTATCCCAAGGCGATGGCGGGCCGCATCCAGCAGCTCGCGGCCTACCTGGTCGAGCACCACGACGGCCGGCCCGAGCGGATCTGGGCCGAGGCCGCCGACGGCAAGGACGTGTTCAAACGACTGAACGCCCTTCCGGGATACGGCAAGCAGAAGGCCCAGATCTTCTTGGCATTGCTGGGCAAGCAACTGGGGGTCCAGCCGTCAGGCTGGCGGGAGGCAGCCGGGCCCTACGGCGAGGAGGGTGCACAAAGGTCGGTCGCCGACGTGGTCGACGCCGACAGCCTGAGCCGGGTGCGCGCCGCCAAGCAAGAGGCCAAGCGCGCGGCCAAGGCCCGATAGCCGTGGCGGGCAGGCGTCCCGGTAATCGGGCGCGGTAACCTGATCTTGCTGCGCAAAGTGGAGCGACTTTGACAGGATGCGTAGACCCTAGAGGCGACCGGGCACCGGCGGGGGCTTCCGTCCGCGCGTGCCCATCGCCGATGATGTACTGCAGGATCCGGTCGCCCGGAGCTGCGCTACGCCGATACACGATTATGGAGATGTGCCGCGTGGGAGACCCTGGCACGCGACGGAGGTGCGGACCATGAGCGCCGAGACCTCCGTTCCCCGTCCCCGGGAGTCGGATGTGGACATCTCAGACTCCGCCCTCTTCAGGGGCATGCTCTCGGAGGCGGAGTTCGCCTTCGCGTTCTTCGATGCCGACGGCCGCGTCCAGCGGGTCAACGACGTCTTCAGCGACGTCGTCGGCGTGCCCGCGGAGCGCATGGCGGGCCGGCCTCCCGTCGAGGTGCTGGCCGCCGACCTGAGCCAGATCATCACGCACGCCGTGCAGGCCGTCATCGAGGGCGACGCGCCCGTCACCGAGGGCCGCGTACGCGTGCGGTCGGCGGATGGCGACACCCGGCAATGGTCGCTGTCGTTCTCGCCGGTCCACGACGACGCCGGCGAGCTGCGGGCGATCGCGCTGATCGGGCTCGACGTGACCGAGAGCCGCCAGACCGAGGAGGCGCTGCGCCGCAGCGAGGAGCGCTACCGCTCGCTGGTCGAGGCGCAGTCCCAGCTCGTGTGGATCACCTCGCCCACGGGAGCGGTCGTCGAGGACGCGCCGCAGTGGCGCGCCATCACCGGCCAGGGCCTGGAGGAATACCTCGCCAACGGCTGGTTGGACGTCGTACATCCGGACGAGGTCCAGCAGACCGAGGAGGCCTGGAGGGAGGCGCTGCGCGGCCGCACCATGTTCGAGTGGAACTACCGCGTGCGCACCCGCGCCAGCGGCTACCGCCACTTCGAGGTGCGGGCCGTGCCGATCATCCGTCACGGCCGGGTCGTCGAGTGGGTCGGCGCCAACACCGATGTCACGCCGCAGCGCGAGGCCGAGGAGATGCGCGGCAGGCTGACCGACCAACTCGGCGCGGCCGCCCTGCGCACGGCCAGGCTGCAGGGCGCCACCGCGATGCTCGCGGAGGCGCTCACGGTCGAGCAGGTGGTGCAGGTCATCATCGACGTGGGCCGCACCGCCCTGGCCGCCGACCGCTCGGCGGTGGCGCTGCTCGACACCGACAGGGCCGCTCTCAAGCTGATCAACGGTGAGGGCATCCCCGAGGCGTCCGGCGCGTCCGGCGAGGAGATCCCGCTGTCCAGCTCCAGCGTGATGACCATGGCGGTCAACAGCCGCAGGCCGGTCTTCGCCGAGTCTCCCGAGTCGCTGAGGGCCCAGCTGCTGGAGGCGGGGGGAGACGAGGACGTCCTCGGCAACTACCTCGCCAACAGCGACGAGCGCGCCTGGGTGGGGCTGCCGCTGCTGGCGGCCGGACGGGCTCTGGGAGCGCTCCGATTCTCCTTCACCCGGCCCCAGAAGATCTCCCAGGAGGACGGCGTCTTCCTGGAGGCGCTGGCCGGTCAGTGCGCGCTCGCGGTCGAGCGGGCCACGCTGTTCGAGCGCGAGCACCGCACCGCCGAGACGCTGCAGCGCAGCCTGCTGCCCGACCGCCTGCCGGTCGTCAAAGGCCTCGTGCTGGCCCAGCGCTTCCGTTCGGGCAGCCGTCACGTCCAGGTCGGCGGCGACTGGTACGACGCGTTCGTGCTGCAGGACGGGCGTGTCGCCGCGGTGGTCGGCGACGTCATGGGCAAAGGCGTCAAGGCCGCCGCCGGCATGGGCCGCATCCGCAACGCCATGCGGGCGCTGGCGCTCACCAACCCGCCGCCCGCGGCCGTGCTCACCGGCCTTGACCGGGTCTTCGAGGCCACGGAAGAAGAGGAGCAGGTCACGACCCTGGCCTACATGGTCGTCGAGCCCGTCACCGGCGAAGGCACGCTGGCCATGGCGGGGCATCCGCCGCCCGTGCTGGTTTCGCCCCAGGGCACGGCGATCCTGTGCGACGCCGAGCCCGGCACTCCGCTAGGCTGGCCGACCAGCCGCAGGCAGTTCCGGTTCGTGGTGCCGCCCGGCCATACCGCCGTGCTCTACTCCGACGGGCTCGTGGAGAACCGGAAGCGCGGGCTGGATGCCGGTCTCGCAGAGATTTGCAGTGTTGTGACCGAAGCGCCGCCTGAGGTCGTGAGTAGTCCGCATATGTTGCTGGACTTCCTGGTTGACCGGATGTTGTCTGGATATGAACAAGATGATGACGTTACCGCGCTAGCAATTCACGTACCGCCAGCCACGAAGAGTGACTGAATGAATCAGTCATAACGGTTGCTTTCGGGTATCGGTGCCCCGCTTACGTACGCACTACTGTCTCGGTCGGCCTAGGGTGGAGGTCAACCGCCGGGAGGTGGCCGTATGGAGTGCGGGGTCGTGCCACAATGCTGTGCAGGTCCGTCGCGGTCCGCACGGCCTCACCGATCTCTGAGAGAGGCAACAGCCCCCCAGCGGGCATCTGGGTCCATTGTCGCCACGCGTTCGTTCGAGAGGTGTTCGTGTCGCCTGCAAGTTCGACTCGCTCGAAGCCACAAGAGCTGAACGAGCCCGTCATTCAGCGACTGCTCGAGCGTGGGCGCTCGCAGGGTTTCCTCGAGTCTGAGGATGTCCGTCAGGCCTTCGAGGAGGCGGACATCCCCATGTCGCACGCCGCCGCGTTCTTGCGGAACCTCAGCAAAGAGGGCGTGACCGTGGTGGTGACCGCCGCGGATTCGGCTGCGCCGAAGAAGTCTCGTGGTCCAGCAAAGCGCCGCACCGCCGCCCCCGTCAAGACCAAGACGGCGGCGGCCGCCAAAGAGCAGCAGCCCGAGACCGTGACCGCGGTCGTGGGCACCGCTGAAGCCGAGCCGGCCGCCAAGAAGGCGGCCCCTGCCAAGAAGGCCGCTCCGGCGGCGAAGAAGGCCGCGGCCGCCGCCGCCGCCAAGAAGGCCGAGCCGAAGGGCGCTGGGCCTGCCGAGACCAAGCCGAAGGCATCCGAGGCCCCGAAGGCCGACGCGGACGACGAGGACATCGAGCTCGACGGCGACGTGGAGCTGGACGACCTCGATGACATCGAAGTCGACGACGAGGAGATCGTCGCCGAGGGAGACTCCGACGCGGAGGGTGACTCCGACTCCGACTCCGACTCCGACTCCGACGAGGAACCCGAGGAGCCCAAGGCCGTCGAGGTCACCGTGGAGAAGACCGAGGAAGAAGTCCTCATCCTCTCCGACGACGACGATGACGCCCCCGTGGCGCAGGTCGCCGCCGCGGGCGCCACCGCCGACCCGGTGAAGGACTACCTCAAGCAGATCGGCAAGGTCCCCCTGCTCAACGCCGAGCAGGAGGTCGAGCTGGCCAAGCGCATCGAGGCCGGCCTGTTCGCCGAAGAGCAGCTCGGCGGCGGCGAGTCCGAAGGGCTGCCCGTCGACGTCAAGGCCGAGCTCGAGTGGATCGCCGAAGACGGCCGCCGCGCGAAGAACCATCTGCTGGAGGCCAACCTCCGGCTCGTGGTCTCGCTGGCCAA
The DNA here is from genome assembly GCF_009908215.1 of Nonomuraea sp. K271. Taxonomy (NCBI): domain Bacteria; kingdom Bacillati; phylum Actinomycetota; class Actinomycetes; order Streptosporangiales; family Streptosporangiaceae; genus Nonomuraea; species Nonomuraea sp. K271. The sequence continues at coordinate 8,752 of NZ_JAAAHR010000231.1, forward strand.
GCGCTACACCGGCCGCGGCATGCTGTTCCTCGACCTGATCCAGGAAGGCAACCTGGGCCTGATCAGGGCCGTCGAGAAGTTCGACTACACCAAGGGCTACAAGTTCTCCACCTACGCCACGTGGTGGATCCGGCAGGCGATCACGCGTGCCATGGCCGACCAGGCGCGGACCATCCGCATCCCGGTCCACATGGTCGAAGTGATCAACAAGCTGGCCCGGGTCCAGCGGCAGATGCTGCAGGACCTCGGCCGCGAGCCCACGCCGGAAGAGCTGGCCCGCGAGCTCGACATGACGCCCGAGAAGGTCGTCGAGGTCCAGAAATACGGCCGCGAGCCCATCTCCCTCCACACCCCGTTGGGCGAGGAGGGCGACAGCGAGTTCGGCGACCTCATCGAGGACTCCGAGGCCATCGTCCCGGCCGACGCCGTCAGCTTCACGCTGCTCCAGGAGCAGCTGCACTCCGTTCTCGACACGTTGTCGGAGCGGGAAGCGGGCGTCGTGTCGATGCGCTTCGGGCTCACCGACGGCCAGCCGAAGACCCTCGACGAGATCGGCAAGGTTTACGGGGTCACCCGTGAGCGCATCCGCCAGATCGAGTCGAAGACCATGTCCAAGCTGCGCCACCCGTCACGTTCCCAGGTCCTGCGCGACTACCTGGACTGACTCGACCGCATCCGCACCACGCCGCCGCCCCGCCCGGACCCGTCCGAGCGGGGCGGCGGCGTTTCGGGCGGTAGGCAGGTGGTCACGAGACATGCACGTCCAGTGTCCATGGGCGGCCGGCGCGGGCGGGCGGTGCCACCTCGACGCGGTAGCCGAGCGCGTCGAGCACCTTGGCCAGCTCTTCAGAGCTCGTGGGCGTGGTGCCCTCCTGCAGGAGCGCACGGGCGATCTCACCTCTGGTCGCCTTGGCCATGTGGCTGACGACCTTGCCGTCCCTGAACACCCGGACCGTCACCGAGCGTTCCCCGGGCTGCCAGGCGCTCGCGTAGGTCGCCGAACGCAGATCCACCACCAGCCCCGGAACGCCGTCCAGCACCTTCGAGATCCGCGGCCGCCAGAACGTGCCCAGACCTCCGAGCGGAGGCAGGTTGACGCCCATCGACAGCCGGTAGGGCGGAATCGGGTCAGTGATCCGCACCACACCCCAGAGGCCGGAGAAGATCAGCACCGACTCCTCAGCCCGGCTCCATGCCTCGCCGTCCAGAGTGCGCAGCCCCAGATTGTCGTACAACACGCCGGTGTAGAGGTCGGCGGCGGGCAACGTGGAAGCCGTTTTCAGAGCGAGGTTTCTCGCCGGCTCGCCCGCCAGGCCCGGCGTCAGGCCGAGCACGCCGATGGCGTCACGGCGCTTGGACGCGCGCACGAGCGCGGTCATCACCCGCTTGCGGGACCCGTCCAGGGCGGGGAACGACAACTGGCCGACCGGCGGGCCGCTGCCTTGCGCCGCCTTCCCCTCAGACGGCGGCAACACAATCATCACAGTGCTCAGCCTAGGGGGAGGCTTCATTCTTTTACGGCAGGCCAGGCTGACCCCAGTCGCCGACCTGGGCTGGGCTCTGTGCAGGGAGACGCTCACCAGGCGGAGACGGCCGAGCGCCGCAACGGCGCTCCCCGGGCCGTCCGCTTCGCCGAATCGGTGACCGTCCTCCGCACTGTGACGCCTTCCCGGGTGATCGGCCTGCCGTGGTTCCTGTCCGCGGTCAGGGCCGGGGGTGCCATGTCGGCGTTCCTCCGTCCGGCCCATGTTGGCGGGGTGGTTAGGCTGCGCGGGTGGAGTTCGATCTGCTGGTGCATGAGGCCTGGCCTGCCTACGAGCAGCGTGTGCACGACGGGTGGGTGCTGCGGTACGCCGGGGGCGTGACCAAACGGGCCAACTCCGTGCTCCCGCTGCATGCCCCTGCCGATCTCGGCGCTGCCGTCGAGGCCGCTGAGGCGTTCTACGACACGCGCGGGCAGCGCTGTGTCTTCTCGCTGGGTGCCGCGGCCGGGCCCGGCCTGGACGAGGAGCTGGAGCGGAGAGGGTATGGGCTGGCCGACCCCACCGTGATCATGGCCGGGACGCCGGGACACGGGCCCGCGTACAAGGTGCGGATCGAGGATCGGCCGTGGCAGGGCTGGTTGGAGACGTGGTGGGCCGTGGACGGGCGTTACGGCGCGGGCCTCGCGGACGCGGAACGCATCTGCACCGGGGTGCCTGCCTGGTATGCGGCGTATGAGGAGGATGGTGTGGCGCTGTCCGTCGGGCGCGGTGTGCCTCAGGGGGACATGCTGGGCGTCTACTGCATGGCCACGTTGCCCGGCGCCCGGCGGCGGGGGCTGGCGCGCGCGGTGCTGCGGGCACTGGTGCGGCACGCGGGCACGGGCTCCGCCTACCTCATCACCACGGCCAGGAACGAGCAGGCGCAGGCTCTCTACCGGGGCGAAGGGTTCGAGATCACGGGAAGGTATCACTACCGGGTGGCGGAGCGCCGGTCCGGGCAGCGGATGTGACTTGCCGGGCTGAGCGAACCATGCGACGTCCCGGACGTGCCCAGCGAACGATGGTGAAACGTCCGGATGAGTCTTGCGACAAGGGAGGAAAGTCACGTTGATGAAGGCCGACGGCTTTCGCGCACTGTCCGTCCGAGCGGGGAGTGCGGCGGATGTCGAGCACCTCGTGACCCTTGACCCGGTCGCGGGATCCGACGGTGGCGAGCGGCGCGCCGCCATCCAACGTTGGTGTCGCGACGGTGCCGTCCTTGTGGCCGACACGCCGACCGGGCTCGTCGGCTACTGCGTGGTGGAGTACACCTTCTTCGAGCAGGGCTTCGTGACGATGCTCATGGTCGCCGAGCCCGCCCGGGGTCACGGCGTCGGCGAGCGGCTCCTGCGTGCCGCGGCGGCCTCATGCAGGACCGGGAAGCTGTTCACGTCGACGAACCTGTCCAATCATCCCATGCAGCGGCTGCTGCAGCGGATCGGCTGGCGGTCGGTAGGGATGGTGCACGGTCTCGACGACGGTGACCCAGAAGTGTTCTACCTGTACAGGCCTGCCGGAACCGCGGGGGAAGTCTGAACAGGCGGCGACCTGATGCACGCAGCGCGGCGACCCCGGGCG
>NZ_JAAAHR010000232.1:0-11814 GCF_009908215.1 Nonomuraea sp. K271
CCCCTGACCAGCGAAGCGGCTGATCAACTGCTCACCCCCGAAGGAGCAAGTCCATGGCCGACAGTTACACACCCCCGGTCACCGGAACCGGTGTCAAGGCCACCATCCAGCGCATCGGCGGCCATCTGGCCGGCATGATCATGCCGAACATCGGCGCGTTCATCGCCTGGGGCCTGATCACCGCGCTGTTCATCCCGACCGGCTGGCTGCCCAACGAGACGCTCGCGAAGATGGTCGGTCCGATCATCGGGACCCTGCTGCCGGTCCTCATCGCCTATACGGGCGGCCGGATGGTGCATGGTCAGCGCGGCGCGGTCGTCGGCTCGGTGGCGGTCATGGGCGTCGTGGTGGGCACCGAGTCCCCCATGTTCCTCGGCGCCATGATCATCGGCCCGCTCACCGCCTTGATCCTGAAATATGTGGACAAGTTCACGGAGCAGCGGACCAAGGCCGGCTTCGAGATGCTGGTCGACAACTTCTCCGCCGGCATCGTGGGCGGCGCGATGGCCGTCATCGGCATGCTCGGCATCGGCCCGGTCGTGGAGAGCGCCACCACGGCCGCGGGCAACGCCGTGGGCTGGCTGATCAACAACAACCTGCTGCCCGTCGCCTCGGTCCTGATCGAGCCCGCCAAGGTGTTGTTCCTCAACAACGCCATCAACCACGGCGTGCTCACCCCGCTCGGCATCTCCGAGGCCGCACAGACCGGCAAGTCGATCCTGTTCATGCTCGAGTCGAACCCCGGCCCGGGGCTCGGCCTGCTCCTGGCGTTCCTGCTGTTCGGCCCGCGCCAGCTGCGGCCCAGCACCCCCGCCGCGATGATCATCCAGTTCTTCGGCGGCATCCACGAGATCTACTTCCCGTACGTGCTCATGAAGCCGCGTCTCATCCTGGCCGTCATCGCGGGTGGCGCGGCCGGCGTGTTCACGTTCATCGCCACCGGCGCCGGCCTGGTCGCCTCGCCGTCGCCCGGCAGCATCTTCGCGTATCTCGCGGTCACCCCGAGGGGCGGCTGGCTGAGCTCCAGCCTGGGCATCCTCGTGGCAGCGGCCGTGTCGTTCGCCGTCGCCGCCCTCCTGCTCGGCTTCGGCCGCGGAGAGAAGGCGGAGCAGGACGGTCCCGCAGAATCCAGTGAGGGCACCGAGCCCGCCACCAAGGAGGCCTGACCCATGCCCAGCATCGACAGCAAGGACATCAAGAAGCTCATCGTCGCCTGCGACGCCGGGATGGGCAGCAGCGTGATGCTCGCCTCCCAGCTGCGCAAGCAGCTCAAGGACAGCGGCGTCACGGTCGAGCACACCCCCGTCAACTCCATTCCCGACGACGCCGACGTCATCGTGTGCCACTCGGGGCTGGCCGCCAGGGCCAAGGCGTCCGCCCCCGGGAAGCCCCTGGTGTCGTTCCAGATCTTCCTCGGCGACCCGGCGGTGACCAAGCTCGTGAACACCATCAAGAACGGCGGCACCGTCGATGCGTGACGACCTGCTCGACCCGCGGGCCGTGCTGCTGCACGAGAGCGCCCCCGACCGCGACGCGGCCATCCGCCGGTGCGGCCGGGCGCTGGTCGACGTGGGCGCGGTCGCGGAGCCGTACATCGAGGCGATGCTCGAACGCGAGCGGTCGATCTCCACCTACGTCGGCGAGGGGGTGGCCATCCCGCACGGGACGAACGCCTCCAAGGGGGACGTCCAGCGCGACGCGATCTGCGTGGTCCGTTTCCCCGGCGGCGTCGACTGGGACGGCGAGCAGGTCACGCTGTGCGTCGGCATCGCCGCCAAGGACGACGGGCACGTGCAACTGCTGTCGCAACTGGCCGAGATCCTGCTCCATCCCGACCGTGCGAGGGCACTGCGTGAGGCCACGGAGGTCTCACAGGTCATGAAGGAGCTCACATGAAGGTCGCCAGATTCCACGCCCCGGGCGACATCAGGATCGAGGACGCGCCCGAGCCCGAGGCGGGGCCGGGCGAGCTGAAGATCCGCGTACGCAACTGCTCGACGTGCGGCACGGACGCCAAGATCTTCAAGTTCGGCCACCACCACATCAGGCCGCCGCGCGTCATGGGCCACGAGATCGCCGGCGAGGTCGTCGGCACCGGCGAGCGGGTGCAGGTGATCGCCGCCATCCCGTGCGGCACGTGCCAGGAGTGCGTACGCGGCCGCCGGACGGTCTGCCCCAACCAGGAGTCGATGGGCTACCACTACGACGGCGGCTTCGCCGAGTACATGATCATCCCGGCCAAGGTGCGGGCCGTGGACGGCGTCAACGCCATCCCGTCCGGGGTCGGCTTCGCCGAGGCGTCGGTGGCCGAGCCGCTGGCCTGCGTGCTCAACGGCCAGTCGCTGGCGGGTGTGAGCGCGGGTGACGACGTGGTGGTGATGGGCGCGGGCCCGATCGGCTGCCTGCACGTGCGCCTGGCGCGGGCGCGCGGCGCCTCCCGGGTCTTCCTCGTGGACGTCAACGCCGAGCGCCTGGCGATGGCGGCCGAGCTCGTACGCCCCGACGCGGCCATCGACGCCGACCCCGTCGAGCACGTGCTCAAGCTGACCGGTGGCAGGGGCGCCGACGTCGTGATCACCGCTGCGGCGTCGGGCGCGGCGCAGAAGCAGGCCGTGCGGATGGCCGCCAGGCAGGGCCGGATCAGCTTCTTCGGCGGCCTGCCGAAGGACGACCCCGTCATCGCGCTCGACTCCAACCTGGTGCACTACCGCGAGCTGACCATCGTCGGCGCGAACGGTTCCAGTCCCGCGCACAACGCCGAGGCGCTGCGACTGGTGGCCGACGGGGCGGTGGTGGTGTCCGACCTCATCACCCACCGGCTGCCGCTGCCCCAGGTGCTCGACGGGATCGACCTCGTCAGCAGGGGCGCGGCCATCAAGGTCACCATCGAGCCCTGACGTCCGGCACGCGAGAACCCGCACTGAAGATCCGACATGGAGCCTGGAGGCTTCTCATGGCACAACGAACGGTGGCCGTGGCCTCGGCCAGCGGCCTGCACGCCCGTCCCGCCAAGCTGTTCGTGCAGGCGGCGGCGAAGCTGGGGGTGCCGGTGACGGTCCGGCTGGGCGAGAAGTCCGTGCCGGCCAAGAGCATGCTGGGGGTGCTGTCGCTGGGCGCGGTGCGCGGCTCGGAGGTCACGCTCGAAGCGGAGGGGCCTGGGGCGGAGGAGGCGCTCGACTCCCTCGCGGCGCTGTTGTCGCGTGACCTGGACGCGGAAGAGGCCCTCGATGCCTGACCTGTCCCGGCCCGACCCTCGTACCGTCCCGCCGGGCGCTGGGCCCGCGGGCTCTGCCCGGCGGCTCGCCGGCCTCGGCGTCAGCCAGGGCCGGGCGGCGGGACCGATGATCCGGATGGCGGGGCCGCCGGCGCTGCCCGCGCCCCGCCCCGTGACCGACCCGGCCGCCGAGGCGGCCACGGTCGCCAAGGGTCTGGAGGCGGTCACCGCCGACCTCAACCGCCGCGCCGCGGCCGCCCGATCCCACCCGTCCGAGGACCAGGACGGCGCCACGGGCGGCCGGGCAGGCGCAAGCGAGGCGGCGGAGATCCTCGAGGCGCTGGCCATGATGGCCGAGGACCCCATGCTGCTGGAGGAGGCCGAGCGGCGGGCGCTCGACGGCGCCGACGCCGCGCACGCCCTGGACGCCGCCTTCGCCCGGCACCGCGACGCCCTGGCCGAGCTGGGCGGCTACCTGGCCGAGCGGGCCGCCGACCTGGACGATCTCAAGCACCGGGCGGTGGCGTTCGCGCTCGGCCTGCCGATGCCCGGCCTGCCCGCCCCTGGCCATCCGTACGTGCTGGTGGCCGAGGACCTCTCCCCCGCCGACACCGCGGGACTCGGCCCCGACGTGCTGGCGCTCGTCACGGAGCGGGGCGGTCCCACGAGCCACACCGCGATCCTGGCGCGCGGCCGCGGCCTGCCGGCGGTGGTGGCCTGCGCGGGCGTCATGGACCTGCCGGACGGCACGGTCATCGGCGTGGACGGCGGCACCGGCGAGATCACGACCGGCCTCACCGCGGAGCGGGCGGCCGAGATCGTGGCGGGCGAGCGCGCGGAGCGGGCCAGGCTGGCGGCCGGCAGTGGCCCAGGCAGGACGGCCGACGGCCATCCGGTGAAGCTGCTGCTCAACATCGGCTCGGCCAAGGACCTGCGGCCGGGCGCGGAGGGCGTCGGGCTGTTCAGGACGGAGTTCCTGTTCCTCGACCGTACGGGGGCGCCGTCGTTCGAGGAGCAGGTGGCCGCGTACGCGGAGGTGTTCGAGCAGGCGGAGACCGTGATCGTGCGCACGCTCGACGCGGGCACCGACAAGCCCCTGCCGTTCCTGGGCCTGCCGGCCGAGCCGAACCCGGCCCTTGGCGTACGGGGCCTGCGGGTGGACCGGGTCCTGCCGGACGTGCTGGACACCCAGCTCGACGCCATCGCCGAGGCGGCCAGGGCGACGGGCACGCAGGCGTGGGTGATGGCGCCCATGGTCACCACCGTGGCGGAGGCGGCCGGGTTCGCCGGCCGCGCCCGCGAGCGGGGCATCGCGAAGGTGGGCGCGATGGTGGAGGTGCCCGCGGCGGCGCTGCGGGCGGGAGCGCTGCTGCGCGAGGTCGACTTCCTCAGCATCGGCACGAACGACCTGGCCCAGTACACCTTCGCCGCCGACCGACAGCACTCGGAGCTGGCAGATCTGCTCGACCCGCGCCAGCCCGCCCTGCTCCAGCTCATCGGCATGTGCGCGCGGGCGGGCAGGGAGGCGGGCAAACCGGTCGGCGTGTGCGGTGAGGCGGCCGGCGATCCGCTGCTCGCGCCGCTGCTGGCCGGGCTGGGCGTGACGAGCCTGTCCATGGCCCCCGTGTGCGTGCCCGCCGTACGGGAGGCGCTGGCCGGCCTCACGTCGGAGGAGTGCCAGCGCCGCGCCGAGGAGGCCGTCGGCTAGACCTGTTCCGGGTTGTGCGCCCTGAGCTGGAGGCCGTGGCCGTCGACGTCGACGGTGACCCTGCCGTGCTCCTCGATCTCGCCGGTCAGCAGCATGGTGGACAGCCGGTTGTCCAGCTCGCGCTGCACGGTGCGGCGCAGCGGCCGGGCGCCGAACTCGGGCTGGTAGCCGCGCTCGGCCAGCCAGTCCTTGGCGGCGTCCGTGACCTCCATCGTGACGTCCTGGCCGCGCAGCCGCTGCCGGGTCCGCTCCAGCAGCAGGTCCACGATCTGGCGGAGCTGGTCGCGTTCCAGCCGCTTGAAGATGATCGTCTCGTCGATGCGGTTGAGCAACTCGGGACGGAGCGAGTGACGCAGCAGGTCCATGAGCCGGTCGTGCAGTTGCGGGGTGTCCTCGGAGTCGAGGATCATCTGCGCGCCGATGTTGCTGGTCATGATGACGATCGCGTTGGTGAAGTCGACCGTGCGGCCGTGGCCGTCGGTGAGCCGGCCGTCGTCGAGCATCTGCAGCAGGATGTTCATCACGTCGGGGTGGGCCTTCTCGATCTCGTCGAGGAGGATGACGCCGTGCGGGCGGCGGCGTACGGCCTCGGTGAGCTGGCCCGCCTCCTCGTACCCGACATATCCGGGCGGCGCCCCGATGAGGCGCGAGACCGTGTGCCGCTCCTGGTACTCGCTCATGTCGATGCGCACCATGTGGTCCTCGCCCCCGAACAGCGCCGCGGCCAGTGACCTGGCGAGCTCCGTCTTGCCGACCCCGGTGGGACCGAGGAACAGGAAGCTGCCGATGGGGCGGTTCGGGTCGGCCAGTCCCGCCCTGGCCCTGCGCACCGCCTCCGCGATGGCGACGACGGCCTCGTCCTGACCGATCACGCGCTTGTGCAGGTGCTCCTCCAGGCTCATGAGACGCTCGCGTTCGTGCCGGGTGAGCTGGGTGACCGGGATGCCGGTCTGCCGGGACACAACCTCGGCGATGTCCTCCACCCCGACCTGCGGGACGTTGTCCTCGCCGCGCCGGGCGCGCTCCAGCTCCGGTCTGATTTTGTTGATCTCGGTGGTCAGCTCCTTGGCGCGGTCGAAGTCGTCGGCGGAGATGGCCTGGTCCTTGTCGCGGCGCAGCGAGTCGAGGCGCTCCTCCAGCTCGCGCACGCCGGTGCCGGGCGTGCGCGAGCGCAGCCGCACCCGGGCCGAGGCCTGGTCCATGAGGTCGATGGCCTTGTCGGGCAGGAAACGGTCGGAGACGTAGCGGGCCGACAGGTTCGCGGCCGCGTCGAGGGCCTCGTCGGTGATGCGCACCTGGTGGTGGGCCTCGTACGTGTCGCGCAGCCCGGCCAGGATCTCGATCGTCTCCTCCACGGTCGGCTCGGAGACGAGGATCGGCTGGAAGCGGCGTTCGAGCGCGGCGTCCTTCTCGATGTTCTTGCGGTACTCGTCGATCGTGGTGGCGGCGATGACGTGCAGCTCGCCGCGGGCGAGGGCGGGTTTGAGGATGTTGGCGGCGTCCATGCCGCCCTCGGCGGAGCCGGCGCCGACCAGGTTGTGCACCTCGTCGATGAAGACGATGGTCTCGTCGGCGTGCGCCCGCACCTCGTCGATGACCTTCTTGATGCGCTCCTCGAACTCGCCCCGGTACTTCGTGCCCGCCACCATCCCCGTGAGGTCGAGCCCGATGACGCGGCGGTTCTTGAGGATGTCGGGGACGGTCCCGTTGACGATGCGCTGGGCGATGCCCTCGACGATCGCGGTCTTGCCGACACCCGGCTCGCCGATCAGGCACGGGTTGTTCTTGGTGCGGCGCGACAGCACCTCGATGCACTGCTCGATCTCGTCCTCGCGGCCGACGACCGGGTCGATGCCGCCCTGCCTGGCCTCTTCCGTGAGGTCCCTGCCGTACTCGTCGAGTGTCGGCGTGTCGCCGTTCCGCATGCGCTGCTCGCCCGTCCGCGCTCCGCCGCCGGACACGATGGCCTGCTGCAGCTCGCCGGCGGACACGCCCTGTTCCTGCAGGAGGCGGGCGGCGCTGGAGTCGGGGTTGGCGGCCAGGGCGAGCAGCAGGTGCTCGGGGCCGATGTAGGACGACTGCAGGGCGCGTGAGATCCGCTGCGCGTCCAGGATGGCGCGTTTGGCCGCCGGTGAGAGGGTCGTGGGCGGCTCGGCGGGCCGGCCGACGCCCGCGAGCGCGTCGATGCGGTCGCGGAGCCTGCCGACGTCCACGCCGGCCGAGCGCAGCATGCTCCCGGTGGCGTCGTCGTCGAGCAACGCGCCGAGCAGGTCGAGCACGTCCAGGTCGGCGGCGCCGCGCTGCCCGGCTTTCTCCAGGGCGCTCCGCAGTACCTCTCGGGCCGAGGCGCTGAGCAGCCTGCCGACGTCCACCCGCTGGACGCTGGGCCGGGTCGGTGGCCAGGCCTCCATCCCGCCGAACACGCGGCCGGTGAGCTCTTCGAACCCTCTGAACGGGTCCCCGCCGAAGAACGACCTGAACGGCATGTCAGACATGAATCCCCCTAAGACTCAGGGGACACCTAGCCGGGTATGTCGCATTTCATAGCCACGTTTCGGCAAAGTCTCCCGCCCGGTGTGAGCGGTCGCGTCACCTTCCCGCGACGGCGTCGGCGATGGGCGTGTCGCCGGAGACGAGCTCCAGCGTCCGGTGCACGGTTCCCGGTGCGCCGAGCATGGCGGCGATGACGGCGGCCACGTCGTCGCGGGGCACTGCGCCCGGCGGGGCCTCCGGCGCCAGCCTGACCAGGCCGGTGCCCGGCTCGTCGGTCAGCCGGCCAGGGCGCAGGATCGTCCAGCCGAGGTCGCGGGCGCGCAGGTCGTCCTCGGCCTCGGTCTTGGCCCTGATGTAGGCGGCCCAGACCTCGTCCCTGTCCGGCGCGGGCGGCTTGCCCGCGCCCATGGACGAGATCTGGATGAACCGTCGTACGCCGGTCTCCTCGGCGGCGTCGGCGAGCAGCACGGACGCGCCCTTGTCGACCGTCTCCTTGCGGGCCACACCGCTGCCCGGCCCCGCGCCCGCGGCGAAGACCACGGCGCCGGCGCCCTCGACGATCCCCGCGACCTCGCCGGACGACGCCCGTTCCAGGTCGCACACCACGGCCTCGGCGCCCGTGGCCTCCACGTCGGCGACGTGGGCCGGGTTGCGCACCAGGCCGACGGCGTCCGAGCCGAGGCGCCGCGCCAGGCGCAGTGCGATCTTGCCGTGGCCGCCCGCGATGATGATCCGCATCGTTCCCCATGGTGTCGTGGTCTGCCCGCTCCCTGCGAGGGAGCGGCTCGTCGCCTCTCCCGGCGATGACGGCGACGGACCGGATCTGCCCGTTTCCGCACGCCCTTACTCCCCCGGGGACGGACCGCCCGCTTACTCCGGCGATGGGGCGAGGTGGGGCGCAACCGATGGTGATCGTCCGGCATCGGGCAGGCGTCCGCGGGTATGCCAGGGAGGAGCCGAGCGGACCGGCACGTCCCGGTCCCCGCCGGCCCGCCGGACGGGCTCGCCGAGCCCGGTGTACGGCAGGCGGGGCGAGGTGGGAATATCCCTCCGAACGCCCGGGCTGGATCATGCGTATCCCCCACAGAGGAGACTCGACTATGGACTTGGCAGACATCGGCGTCACCGGCCTGGCCACCATGGGGCGCAATCTCGCCCGCAACCTCGCCAGACACGGATACGCGGTGGCGGTGCACAACCGCTCGTACAGCCGTACGCAGCAGCTGATCAAGGAGTTCGGCGGGGAGGGCACGTTCGTGCCGTCCGAGGAGCTGGCGGCGTTCGTCGCCTCGCTGAAGCGCCCGCGCAGGGCCATCATCATGGTCAAGGCGGGGGCCGGCACCGACGCGGTGATCGACCAGCTCGCCGACCTGATGGAGCCCGGCGATATGATCGTCGACGGCGGAAACGCGCACTTCCAGGACACCCGGCGGCGCGAGGCGGCGCTGCGCGAGCGTGGCATCCACTTCGTCGGCACCGGCATCTCCGGCGGCGAGGAGGGCGCGCTGCTCGGCCCGAGCATCATGCCGGGCGGCTCGAAGGAGTCGTGGGAGGCGCTCGGTCCGATCCTGCAGGACATCGCGGCCCAGGTGGACGGGGTGCCGTGCTGCGTGCACGTGGGCCCCGACGGCGCCGGCCACTTCGTCAAGATGGTGCACAACGGCATCGAATACTCCGACATGCAGCTCATCGCGGAGTCGTACGACCTGCTGCGCCAGGCGCTGGGCGCGACGCCGGCCGAGCTGGCCGAGGTGTTCAGGGAGTGGAACCGCGGCGACCTCGACTCCTACCTGATCGAGATCACCGCTGAGGTGCTCGACCAGGTGGACGCCGAGACGGGCAAGCCGTTCGTGGACATCGTGGTGGACCAGGCCGAGCAGAAGGGCACCGGCCGCTGGACCGTGCAGAGCGCGCTCGACCTCGGCGTACCGGTGACGGGCATCGCCGAGGCGACCTTCGCCCGCGCGTTGTCCGGCCATCCGGAGCAGCGTGCCGCCGCCGCGTCGCTGCGGGGGCCGAAGTTGTCCGGCGTCGGCGGGCGCGAGCTGGTCGAGGACGTGCGGCAGGCGCTCTACGCCTCCAAGATCGTGGCGTACGCGCAGGGCTTCGACCAGATGGCGGCGGCCTCGAAGGAGTACGGCTGGGATCTCGACCTGGGCGCCATGGCGACGATCTGGCGCGGCGGGTGCATCATCCGGGCGAAGTTCCTCGACCGGATCCGGGCCGCGTACGACACCGACAGGGCGTTGCCGACGCTGCTCGCCGACCCGACGTTCGCGGCCGTCCTGGACGCGGCCCAGGAGTCGTGGCGGCGGGTGATCGCCACGGCCGTGCGGATCGGCGTGCCGACGCCGGGCTTCTCCTCGGCGCTGGCCTACTACGACGGGCTGCGGCGCGACCGCCTGCCCGCGGCGCTGGTGCAGGGGCTGCGCGACTATTTCGGCGCGCACACCTATCACCGGGTCGACAAGGAGGGCGTCTTCCACACCGACTGGTCCGGCGACCGCGCGGAGCGCCCGGCCTGACCCGTCAGGAGCTTCCCAGAGGGGCCGGGTTGGCCACGGCCGTCACCACGCAGAAGCCGAGCGGTCCCGCCGGGTCGTGCAGGGTGACCTGCCCGGTCGCCACGCCGCCGGCGCTGAGGTGGCCGGTGGCCTCGATGCCGATGAGGTCGCCGCCGGGGAGCCGGGCGAGCGTCAGCGTGTAGTCGGCGTTGATGAAGCGCAGCCCGTCGACTCCCGTGTTGCTGAGCGGGCTGGCGAAGTCGGCGGCCAGCGCCGCGCGTACGAATGGTGTCAGCGGCTCGCCGTCCACCAGCGGGTCGCGCTCGCGCAGCCACACCCGCCCCGGACCGGGCTCGCCCCAGCCGGACGCCTGCCACAGGTCGAACGGCGGTGTCCACTCGCGTCCTTCGACCGGCGGGCCCGAGGGGGGCGGCTCGTCCCACGCGGGCGTGACGACCGCCTGCTCGCCCTCGGGCTGTTCGCCCTGCCTCAGCAGCACGGCGGCGGCCCGCGCGATCACCCCCTGTTCGGTGGAGATGGTCGCGTCGGCCACCCGGATCCGGCGGCCGTCCCTGGCCAGGGCGGTCTCCACCGTGACGGGCACCATGGGGCTGTTGCGGAACAGGTCGACGGTCAGCCGGGCGAAGCGCAGGCCGGGCTCCGCGTGGCGCTGCTCGATGGCCCGGGCCGCGAGACCGCCGAGCAGCCGGCCGTGGAGCATGTCGGGTGACCAGGGGCCGCGGGCGTGGGTGGCGGGGACGAGTTCGTCCCCCTTGCGGGTGAAGAACGCTGACGACGACACAGAATCAAATTCTAGAGGAGAGCAGGCGCCGTCCGAGCGCGTGCAGGCGTTCCTTGAGCTCGACCGGCTCCAGCACATCGAAGCCCAACTCCAGGCAGGCCACGGCCACGGCGATGAGGTGCAGGTCGTCCCCGCGCATGGTGAGCAGGCACGTACGGTCGTCGACCGCCTCCGCCGTGCCGGCGAGCCGCCCCTCGATCCCGCCCGGCCGGCCGGCGCGTGCATGAGGAACCGGGCCTCGATCGGCCAGCGGCTCGGCTACCACCGTTCGGCGCCCAGGGCGGCGACTTCGGCGCGCTGGTCTCCCCCGCCGTGGGCCAGGCTGGTTCCGAGCGGGTGGCGGACGTGCGCGTGAACGCCCTCACCGCGTTCGTCACGGATGACATGGCGGAGCTGACCGAGGCCGAGGTGGCGCGGGCGCGCGGCGTGGAGCGGTGGCTGCGGGAGTTCTCCGGGTACGCCGCCATCCAGGTCCACCCCGGGGATGGATTTCCGTCCGCTTGGCACCGTAAGCTCCCCCAATGCGCGATCTAGGTGAGGACCCCCGGCCCGCCCGGGGTGCGGTACGCGAGATCCATTCCCTCCGTGGGCCCGCCACCCTGGCCTACTCCCCCGACCTCGACGGCATGGCCGATCCCGGGGAGATCGTCTGGGCCTGGGTGCCCTACGAGGAGGACCCGTCCAGGGGCAAGGACCGCCCCCTGCTGGTCGTGGGCCGTACCGGGCGCAGGCTCCTGGCCATGATGTTGTCCAGCAAGGGCGACGACGGCCCCGACTGGCTGGAGCTGGGCCCGTGGGGCCGCGACGACCGGGGCTCCTACGTACGGCTCGACCGGGTCTTCGAGTTGGACGAGGACGACATCCGGCGCGAGGGCGCGGTGCTCGACGGTGAGCGCTTCGCCCGGGTGGCGGCCAGGCTCATGAAGACCCACGGCTGGGACGCCGGCTGACCGGCCGTCGTGTCCGGGCACGGGGGCGGTGGTCGATGCCGGGGAAGCGGTCGTGCCAGGAGTCCCGGATGAGGCCGGGGCCGGTGAGTGCGCAGACGCGGGCGGGATCGGGGTCCCACAGGCCCCCGGGGGCCTGTGGGACC
>NZ_JAAAHR010000233.1:0-11630 GCF_009908215.1 Nonomuraea sp. K271
GGACGGGCCCATGCGGCGGGCAGGTCCCGAAGCAAAGGGTCAGCTGGGGGAGTCGGCGGGCCGGTGCCCGTCCGCGGCGGCGTTGCGGGCGGTGGTCTGCGGCGGCGCCGGCGGGGCGTCGCCGATGCCGCCGGTGTCGTTCGCGTACGTGCCCGCCAGGGTGGCGATCGCGTCGGAGTTCACGTCGAGCGCCCTGTCGTTGACGTTCCTGATGTCCTCGCACGCGCTGTGGTAGCACGGGTCGAGCGGGACCCCGGCGGTGCCGCCGAAGACCGCGGCCTCCTCCTCGGTCTTGAGCACCTCGGCCCCGGTGAACAGGCCCCCGCTCAGGGTCATAGGAAGATGGGCCTTGTATCCGTTGAATCACGGACTCGGAACGTTGCGCCTTGGGAGGCCAGATGTCCTACTCGCCCGGCACCTTCACCGTCGGTGGCAAGAGCGTCCGCCGTCTCGGCTTCGGCGCCATGAGCCTCACGGGGCCGGGCGTCTGGGGGCCGCCGCGCGATCACGACGAGGCCGTCCGGGTGCTGCGCAGGGCCGTCGAGCTGGGCGTCGACCTCATCGACACCGCCGACTCCTACGGGCCGTACGTCAACGAGGAGCTCATCAGGGAGGCGCTGCACCCCTACCCGGAAGGGTTGCTGATCGCGACCAAGGCCGGGTTCGTACGCCCGCGGCCGGGCCAGTGGGAGCCGGTGGGGCGGCCCGCGTACCTGCGGCAGGAGGTCGAGATGAGCCTGCGCAGGCTCGGGCTCGACCGGCTCGACCTGCTGCAGCTGCACCGCATCGACCCAGTCGTTCCGCTGGAGGACCAGGTGGGCGAGCTCAAGGCGCTGCGGGACGAAGGCAAGATCGGCAGCGTCGGGCTGTCCGAGGTGAGCGTCGAGGAGCTGGAACGGGCGCGGCGCGTCGTCGAGATCGCCACCGTGCAGAACCGCTACAACCTCACCCTCAGGGTTTCGGAAGGGGTGCTGGAGCACTGCGAGAAGGAGGGCATCGGGTTCATCCCGTACAGCCCCATCGCCAAGGGCAGGCTGGCCGAGCCCGGCGGTCCCGTGGACCACGTCGCACAGGCCGTCGGCGCCACGCCCGCGCAGGTCAGCCTGGCCTGGCTGCTGGCCCGTTCCCCGGTGACGATGCCGATCCCCGGCACGTCGACGGTCGCCCACCTGGAGGAGAACCTCGCCGCCTCCGCCGTGTCGCTGACGGCCGAGCAGGTGCGCGAGCTGGGCTGAACCGTCCCGCCGAAGGGGCCGGCCCGATCAGTGCGGGCCGGCCCCTGACGGTTCACTGTCAGCCCAGGCCGTTCCTCATGGCCGTGAGCAGCTCGGCGTTGGAGGTGTCGCCGCTGAGCTCCCAGAAGAACGCGCCGCCGAGGCCCTGGTTCTTCGAGTAGCTCATCTTGCCGCCGATCGTGGCCGGCGTGTCGTAGCTCCACCACTGGTTACCGCAGTGGGCGTACGCGGTGCCGGCGACCGTCCCCGTGGCGGGGCAGCGGGTCTTGAGCACCTTGTAGTCCTCGATGCCCGCTTCGTACGTGCCGGGCGCCGCCCCGCTCGCCGTGCCGCCCGGCGCGGCCTGCGTGACGCCGGTCCAGCCGCGGCCGTAGAAGCCGACGCCGAGCAGCAGCTTGCTCGCCGGGATGCCCTTGCTCTTCAGCTTCTGGATCGCGGCGTCGGAGTGGAAGCCGGGCGTCGGGATGCCGTTGTAGGAGGTGAGCGGCGAATGAGGCGCGGTCGGGCCCTGCGGGGCGAAAGCGCCGAAGTAGTCGTAAGTCATGACGTTGTACCAGTCGACGTACTGCGCGGCTCCGGCGTAGTCGGCCGCGTCGATCTTGCCGCCGTTGGTGCCGTCGGCCGTGATGGCGGCGGTCACCAGGTTGCCCGAGCCGAACCGGGCGCGCAGCGCCTGCATGAGGTTCCTGTACGCGGCCGGGCCGCTGCTGTCGCAGGTAAGGCCGCAGGCGTTCGGGTATTCCCAGTCGATGTCGATGCCGTCGAACACGTCCGCCCAGCGCGGGTCCTCGACCAGCCGGTAGCAGGACTCGGCGAACGCGGCCGGGTTCTGGGCGGCCTGGGTGAAGCCGCCGGACCAGGTCCAGCCGCCGAACGAGAACAGCACCTTCAGGTGCGGGTGCTTCTGCTTGAGCTTGCGCAGCTGGTTGAAGCTGCCGCGCAGCGCGCCTGGGTCCCAGGTGTCGGCGACGCCGTCCACGCTCTCGTTCGCCTGGTAGAAGCGGTCGTAGTCGGCGTGGCTGTCGCCGATCGCGCACTGGCCGTTCTGCACGTTGCCGAAGGCGTAGTTGATGTGCGTCAGCTTGGCCGCCGAGCCGCTGGTGTCGATGTTCTTGACGTGATAGTTGCGCTGGTAGACGCCCCACTGCACGAAGTAGCCGAGCACCTTGTTCCCGCCGTCGCCGGGACCGCCCGGGTCGCCGCCGTCGCCCTCGGCGGTGGTGGCGTTGACGGTGTTGCCGGCGGCTGAGCGGTTGCCCGCGGCGTCGCGCGCCCTGACGGTGTAGGAGTAGCGGGTCTCAGGGCTCAGCCCGGCGTCGGTGTGGGTGGTGCCGGTGACCGTGCTGACCAGGGTGCCGCCCCGGTAGACCTCGTAGCCGGTGACGCCGACGTTGTCGGTGGAGGCGTTCCAGGCGAGCGAGACGCTGCGGTCGGTGACGCCGGTCGTACGCAGGTTGCCCGGCACGCTCGGGGCGGTGGTGTCGCCTCCGCCGCCTCCGTCGCTGACGCGCTTCCACAACGCGGGGACGTTCGGTGGCTCCCAGCCGGGCTGGGAGGTGTGGCTCTGGAGGCACTCGTACGTGACGCCGTTGTGGGTGACGCGCGCGCCCACCGTGTAGGCCGTCCATGTGGACCAGTCGGCCATGGCGGCGATGGCGGAGGACGCGGAGGAGGTGGCGGCCCATGACGGGGCGGCGACGAGGACGGTGAGCGGCAGCAGTAACGCCGCCAGCCCGGCGAGGGTCTTGCGCAGGGTGGTGTGTCTCATGATTCTCCGACATCCGGTTGGGGGGTGTACGGGATGGGGATGCCACAAGGAAAACTATTAGTAAAGTTTCCTTATAATATGGACGGTAGCCGCAGGTCGGGGAGGCGTCAATACGCGACGCTCAGATGGCGAAATATCGTCAGAATCCGGCTCGGAAGGCCGCGTGCGCGCCCGATCCCGCCGGGAACCGTGAGTGATCTCACCGGACGGATAGATAACGGTTGCGGAACGGTCGCTGACGTGGAGGTGTACCGTGCCTCAGCATTGAGGCGTGGCAGGGATGACCGCCTGGCGGCGGACCGTTGCACGCCACGGGCCCTACGTGGCCCGTGCGGTTGCCGAGTTCCGATCCTGGCCGGCGATCGTGGTGAGTGACACCCGGCGCGGCCCCACGTTCACCGTACGCGGAACCGAGATCCTGAGACTGGCCGGCGCCGACGAGGTGCAGGTGCGCCTGACCGCGCCGGCGATCGACCGGCTGGGCCCCTATCTGCGCGAGTGCGGCCAGGTGATGGCGTGCCCCGACCGGGCCTGGGTCACCGTGCAGCTGGATGGGGAGCCCGACCTCGACCTGCTGTTCGCCCTGACCAGCGTGGCGATCAAGGAACACGTGGCCTGACGTCCGTACCGATTGCCCAGGCGATCGTCGACAATTCATCGCCGACCCGCGGGCGAGTCGGTGCGGGGCCGGTCAGCCGTCGGAGGCCTCCAGCGCTTTCGCGACGCTGCGCAGGTGCTGCTGCATCGCCGTCTGCGCGGCCTCGGGGTCGCCGGCCACGATGGCCGCCACGATCAGCTCGTGCTGCGGCAGCGACACCGCGGCCCGGCCCGGCTGCCGGGCGAGACGGAACTTGTGCCGCACCACCTGCGCCCCCAGCCGTTCGATGATCACTGCTGAGGTGCGGTGGCCGGCGATCTCGCGGATCTCGGCGTGCAGGGCGGCGTTCAGCTCGGAATAGCGGTCGAGATCGTTGCCCTGCACGGCCGTACGCATGGAGGCGACGATCTCCCGCAGCCGCCCGGCCTGCTCGGGGGTCACCCGTTCCGCGGCCTTGGCGGCCGACAAGCCCTCCAGCACCATCCGCACCTCGGTGATCTCGACGGCCTCTTCCTTGGAGACCGCGCGGACGCGGGCGCCCTTGTTCCTGAGGATCTCGACCAGACCCTCGGCGGCCAGCTCCTTGAAGGTCTCGCGCACCGCGGCGCGGGTGGCGCCGAACTGCTCGCACACGTCGGCCTCGACGAGCCGCTGGTTGGGCACGAAATCCCCGCGGAGCACCGCTGCTCTGACCCGTCCGGTCAGCGTCTCCTCCTGCGGGGACCCTGGGGGCACACGATCCTCCCGATGCCGTACGAACCCATCCTGGTCAGCAATATTATCGACAACCCGCCCGTCCCGTAGGGCGTACGGCGGCATCGCAGCCGTTGATCGTTCCGGGTCGGTTCTGTCGGTCGTGTGGGGTAAGTTCCCGGACCATGATCAGCCGTTCGCGGCGGCGCGGGCACTCCCGCCTGCGCCCGCGCACCGGCTGGGGCGGGAGGTTCTGAGGTCGTGGACGCGGACGAGACCGCGTGGGAGCGGCGCAGCGCGGTGCCTGTGGTGCCGCCTGTCGCGCCGCGCAAACTGGCGAAGGTGCCCTTCGTCGAGCTGGCCGACGGGCGGTTGCAGGGGGTGGTGTCGAGCGGATCCGACATCGAGCGGGTCTACGTCTCCTCGATCACCGCCGGCACCCACGCGCTGAGCTGCAGCACCAACAACAACCGGCCGTGCGGCGCGCTGCACGGCCACGCCTGCAAGCACATCCGCATGCTGGCCGACGAGGCGGTCGTGCAGTACGGCCTCGACCGCGTGGCCCGCTACCTGCGGGTCGAGGTGCCGGCGGGTGACTCGCTGATGAGCTGCATCCACGGGCAGCCCGAGCGCACCCCGGCGGCCGTGGTGTTCAGCCGGTTCCTGCGCCATCTGGCCTATCTCGAAGTGACCGACAGCACCGAGCCGCTGGCCGAGCTGCATTGGTTCCCCTCGACGGCCCCTTATGAGGAGGTGGCGCGCTGATGCTGGACGTACAGCTGGGTGAGGTGCTCGCGGGCGGGCCCGAGGGCGCCGATGAGGCGCTCGACCTGGTGGCGGGGTTCGACGACGCGCTCACGCTTGGGTTGGCCCGGGTCGGCGAGGACGCGGCGGCGGCGCTGTCGGCCCTGGCGGACGGGCTGGCCGCCAGCCCGATCGGCGATCGGGTGAGCGAGGCGGCGGACAAGGTGGCCGCGGGGTCGATCGGCGACGAGCGCCTGGCGGCGCTCGCCGGCGGACGCGCGGCGTTGTGCGGCGCGGTCCACGACGCCCTGCTCGGCCGCCTCGACACGGCGCTGGGCCGGCCCCGCACCCCCTGGAACCCGGCGCCGGGCGCGCCGCGACCGGACCGGCCCCTGGGAGGGCAGGCCGCCTCCGGTGATCCGCGCGACGGGCAGGAGGCGCGCTCGGGGGATTCGCCGGGTGGGCAGGAGGCCGGTTCGGAAAATGGGGTGCCGGGGCATCTGCTCGACGGGTGCCGGATGTGGTTGCGTGAGCTGGCCATCGTCGGGTGGCGCGGGGTCGACCACGACCTCGCCGGCGCGGCAGACCAGGCCATCGAGGCGCTGCTCGCCGTGCCGGAGCTGCGCGGGCTCGCGGTGCTGCTCGACGGCCTGGCGGCGGAGCTGCGCGCGTCGAGCCCGGTCGCGACGATGGACCGCCTGCCCGCGCGCAGGTGGGCCGACCTGTGGACCCGCGGCCTGCTGCTGTCGCAGCGGGGCCCGTGGCACGGTGGCGCCGAGCCGGTGTCGGGGCGGCTGCTGATCCTCGGCGCCGACGTGCACGAGCACGCCACCGTGGTGCGGGCGCAGGTCCACGGCGTGCTGGAGCCCACGGGAGGAGGCCAGGCGAGACTGGTGCGCACCAGCGTGGCGGCCGCCAAGGTCGACACGATCGTCGGTCCGGCAGTGTGGCGGCTGATGGGCGCCCATCCGGTGTTGCTGGGCGCGCTGGCCGGTCACCACAGCCTGGAGATCACGGACATGCCGTTGCTTCCGGGTGGCGACCTGGTGTGGCACGACGACCGGGCCGCCGCGGGCGAGCCCGCCGACCCGTTCACGACGGCGCGGGTGGCGTTGCCCGGGGTGAGCGCCCCGGCCGTCCCGCCGCTCGACCGCCATCCCGTACGCATCGCCGAGCCCGTCCTCCTGGAGGGCTACTCCGTCGTCGATGGCTCGCTCGACCTGTCCCCGGCGGGAGGCGGCCACGCGCTGCCGCTCGGCCTCGACCGCCTGCCGCGCGGCGGCCCGCTCACCCCCGAGCTGGTGGCCGCCTCCTCGGCGTGCATCGGCCTGATGCGCTGGGACGGCCGCTGGGTGCTGCAGCCGCTGGCCGTCCAGGCCACGGTGAAGAAGAAGCCGGTCGCCGCGCACAACGGCGACTGGGCCATGGGTCCCACCGACCCCAAGGTGGTCAAGGCCGAGGCCAAGGCCGGTGACGTGGTCGCCGTGCTGCGCGAGCGAGCGGGACGGCTGCTGCGGAAATGACCGACACCCTGGAAAACGCCGACATGACCCGGCGTCAGGTGCTCTACTGGCGCCTGCTTTCCCGGCTGTTCGGCCCCGACGAGCAGCCGGCACTCGAGACGGCCGGCATGGCCATCGTCGAGGACCTCGGCCTGCCGCCCGCGTTGCTCGACCCCGGGGTGTCGGTCGACACCCTGGTGCAGCGTTTCCCCGAGCTGGGCGACGAGCTGCGCGACCTGATGGCGGACAAGGAGCACGAGCAGGGCTCGGAGGTGCGCCGCGCGGCCCTGGTCTCCAAGCTGCTGCTCAACGTGTTCGCCACCGGCTCGGGCAACGTCACCGCGGCCCGGCTGGAGAGCTGGAAGAACGACGCGGGCTGGTTCGAGAAGGGCATGGGCTGCGAGCCGGGCGGGCTGCGCCACCGGGCGGGCGACGAAGAGCTGGCGGCGGTGCTCGCCGGCATCGAGGGTGACCTGGTCAAGCGCATGCACCTGCGCGAGGTGCTCGCCGACCCGGTCCTGTCGAAGCAGCTGACGCCCAGCATGTCGCTCATCGAGCAGCTGCTGCACGACAAACACAACCTGTCGGGGGTCGCCCTGGCCAACGCCAAGGCGCTGATCCGCAGGTTCGTCGACGAGGTGGCCGAGGTGCTGCGCACCCAGGTGGAGAAGGCCAGCGTCGGCGAGATCGACCGGTCGGTGCCGCCGAAACGGGTCTTCCGCAACCTCGACGTCGAGCGCACCATCTGGAAGAACCTCACCAACTGGAGCCCTGAGGACCAACGCCTCTACGTCGACCGGCTCTACTACAAGCAGACCGCGCGCCGCACCACCCCCGCCCGGCTGATCGTGGTCGTCGACCAGTCGGGATCCATGGTGGACGCGATGGTCAACTGCACCATCCTGGCGTCGATCTTCGCCGGCCTGCCCAAGGTCGACGTGCACCTGGTGGCCTACGACACCCGGGCGCTCGACCTGACCCCGTGGGTGCACGACCCGTTCGAGGTGCTGCTGCGCACCACGCTCGGCGGCGGCACCGACGGCACGGCCGCGATGGCCCTCGCCAGACCGAAGATCTCCGATCCGCGCAACACCGTGATGGTGTGGATCTCCGACTTCTACGACAACCGTTCGCTGATCACCGACTTCCAGGCGGTGCACCGCTCGGGGGTGAAGTTCATCCCCGTCGGCTCGGTCAACAGCTCCGGCTCGCAGAGCGTCGACCCGTGGTATCGCCAGAAACTCAAGGACCTGGGCACCCCGGTGCTCTCGGGCCACATCCGCAAGCTCGTGTCCGAGCTCAAGAACTTCCTCACCTAGGAGACCCCCGCATGAGTGACGATATGCTGCGCGCCCCCGCAGAGGTGAAGTACGCCGAGGAGCTCGACTGGCTCGAGTCGATCGACGACGGCCCCAAGCCGTTCTCGTGGCGGCTGAGCCCTCGCATGATCCGGCTGTTCATCCTCGGCTCCGAACGGTCCGACGGGCTCGACCGGGAGATCGCGCAGAAGTGGTTCGGCGACCGCAGCTTCGTCGAGCGCAGCATCGTGACCCTCGCCTCCGACCGGGGCCTGCTGCTGATCGGCGACCCTGGCACGGGCAAGAGCTGGCTGGCCGAGCTGTTGTCGGCGGCCATCTGCCGCAACTCGACGCTCGTGGTCCAGGGCACCGCCGGCACCACGGAAGACCACATCAAATACTCGTGGAACGTCTCCATGGTCATCGCCAAGGGGCAGTCGCGTGATTCGATGATCCCCTCGCCGATCATGACGGCGATGGAGGGCGGCGTGATCGGCCGCTTCGAGGAGCTGACCCGCTCCACCAGCGACGTGCAGGACGCGCTCATCTCGATCCTGTCGGAGAAGTACGTCTCCATCCCCGAGCTCGACGACGACAACATCGTCTTCGCCCAGCCGGGTTTCTCCATCATCGCCACCGCCAACAGCCGCGACCGGGGCGTCAACGACCTGTCGTCCGCGCTCAAGCGCCGCTTCAACTTCGTCCGCATCCCCGTCGTGACGAACAAGAAGAGCGAGGCGGAGATCGTGCGCTTCCGTACGGAAGAGCTGCTGCGCCGTCACCGGATCGAGCTGGACCTGCCGCCCACGCTGCTCGACATCCTCCTGCAGAGCTTCGCCGACCTGCGCTCCGCCGCCTCCTCGGCCACCAGCGACGACGAGAAGCTGGAGTCGGCGCTGTCGACGGCCGAGCAGATCGGCGTGCTGGAGGATGCCATCCTGCACAGCCACTTCTTCGGCGACCGCACCCTGCGCGCGCAGACGCTCGCCGGTTCGCTGGTCGGCTCGCTGGCCCGGCGCAGCCCGGAGGACCTGGCGATCCTGAACAAATACTGGCACGGTGTCGTCGAGCCCCGCAGCAAGAAGGACGGCGGGCAGTGGCCCGAGTTCCTCGAGGGCGGCCGCGAGGCCATCGCCACGCTCTCATGATCGGCCAGACGAGCCCGTTCGGCTCGCTCCGCGAGCAGCTGCTCGACGCCGCCGAGACGTTCGCCGACAGTCCCGTCGCCGTGTCCGGCATCCTGGCGGGGCTGGTCGACGACGTCGACAGGGCGCTGCGCGAGAAGCTGGAGATCTTCCCCGTCTGCCACCACTCGCCGGCCTCCGCGCTGGCGATGGCGCGGCGGCTGCGCGAGAAGCAGCCGAAGGTCATCTACCTGGAGTTGTGCGAAGACCTGCAGCCGCTGCTGACCGAGCTGCGCAACTGCCGGCTGCCGGTGGCGGTGCAGGCGTTCGCGACCGACCTCGACGGCTTCCCCAAGTCGTGGGCGCCGCTCAGCGTGGTGGCGCCCATCACCGAGGCGTCGGCCGAATACCAGGCCATCGCCTACGCCCTCGAAACGCCCGGCGTCGAGCTGGTGCTGGTCGACCGCTCGACCGACCACGTCTTCCAGTGGGCCCCGAAGGAGGACGCCAAGGAACGCAACGAAGAGGCCGGCCTGCACGGCGACGCGGTGGGCGTCGAGATCGGCGACCTGCGCCCGCGCTTCGCCGAGTTGGAGGAGCACCTGCTGCACCACGGCAAGGTGCGCCACTGGTCGGAGTGGTGGGACCAGTACGTCGAGCAGCCGCTCTCGGGTGCCGACTACGACACCTACCGTCAGGTCATGGTGCTGATCGGCAGCCTGTTCCGCCGGCTCACCCCCGTCGGCGACCGGCTGGCCGCCGACGAGGACCGCGAGCGCTACATGTGGACCCGCATGCGCGAGCACCTGGCCGCCGGTGGCGCCGACCCCGGCGACTGCCTCTACGTGTGCGGCGCGTTCCACGCCGCCAGCCGTGTCGAGCAGTTCGGCATCGAATCCACGGCCCCCTACACGATCAGCCCGCGCACCGGCACGAAGTGGCTGTACGGCCTCATCCCGTCCAGCCACTCCGCCATCGAGGCGCAGTTCGGGGTGGCCCAGGGGTCGGTGTCGATCGCGGCAGCCACCTGGGCGAAGGCGGTCACCCGCACCAAGCTGGCCCCGTTCCAGCTGGCCGGGCAGAAGGGCGCCCGCAAGCGGGCGGCCAAGCTGCCGCCGCCGAAGGCCGACGAGGCTCCCGCCGACCGGCTGACCGGGTTCCTGTCCCGGCCGCCCGCCCTCGACGCACTCGACGAGGCCGAACTGCTCGGCTGGTGCGTCGACATCGTCCGGCTGGCCCGGCGCAACGGCTACCTGGCCAGCACCGCCGACGCCATCGCGGTGTTCGAGACGTCGATCCTGCTGGCCGGGATGCGCAACAGGGCCAGGCCCACCCCCTACGACTTCCAGGACGCGGCGGTCACCTGCATCGAGAAGGACGTCGTGCCGGGCCGCCGCGACGTGCGGCGCCTGTGCGAGATCCTGCTCGGCGGCGACCGCGTGGGGGAGGTGGGCTACGACGCCCTGCCGCCGCTGGCCAGGAACGTCTACGACCGGCTCGCGCCGCTCGGCCTCGACCTGGGCAAACGTACGATCCAGCGGGCGCTCGTCGACCTCGGTGCCCAGCCCGAGCTGGTGCCCTGCTCCGACCTGCTCTGGATGTTGCGCTACCTCCTCCCCGACGACGCCGTCCGGCCCATCATGGGTGAGCGCAGGCTCGGCGAACGGTCGATCCAGGAGAGCTGGGATCTCGCGTTCGGCAAGCACCAGCGCTCCATCATCGAGCTCGGCTACGAGGGCGTCACCATCGAGCAGGTGCTGGAGCAGCGGCTGCGGCGCTCCGTGTGGGATCCCAAGGCCACGGCCGCCGTCGCGCTGGCGGCGGTCGAGGACGCGGTGCTCTTCCTCGGCAGCCGGCGCTTCGCCGACGAGCTCGGGAAGCGCGCCGTCGAACTGCTCGCGGCCGAACGCGGCGTCGACGACGCGCCGGAGGTGCTGCGCAGGATCCGGCGGCTGCTGGCGTACTACCGCGCCAACGAGCCCGAGCTGCCGGCCTGGTGCGAGGCGTTCGTGACGACCGGCTACGCGCACTACTGCACGCTGCTGCCGACGGCCTTCGTCGACGACGACACCGGCGTGCGGCAGGTGGGGGCCATGCTGGGGTTCCTGTTCACGATGGAGAGCCTCGCGCTGGCGCTCGGCTGCGACCGGGCGCAGCTGGAGCTGGCTGTGCAGCAGTCACATCCGGAGGCGCCGGCCAAGGTGGCGCTGCTGTGGGCGGCGCACACCCAGCTCGGGCTGCTCACGATGGCCGACCTGCGGGCGCGCTGCGACGACCTGCTCGCCAACCCGCTGGTCATCCCGTCGTTCCCGCAGTACATCATGGGCTTCGTGCACGCGATGGAGCCCGCTCCGGCACTGTCGGGGTTCGTGGTCGAGGTGATCTCCAAGGCGTTCGGGCGGCTGCCCGACAGCGTGCTGCTGCCGTGGCTGCCCAAGCTGATCACCACGCTGCGCTCGGGGGCGGCCGACCTGGTTCCGGTGCTCGTGCGTGAGGCCGGCCGTACGTTCCCCGGTTCGCTGCCCGCGGTGGACTCGTGGGTGGCGCCGTAGTCGGCCCCGCCCAGGCCCGCCTCGTCGGTCGCCGCACCCGTGGCGTCCGGGCCGGTGGCGGAGCTGCTCATGGGGCATCCGGCGGCGTGCGACGGGGTGGCGGGGCTGCTCGGCTG
>NZ_JAAAHR010000234.1:0-11529 GCF_009908215.1 Nonomuraea sp. K271
CAACTCTGGCCTTGGACACACCGCCCACGCTGTTGATCGCGGCAGTTGCTTATGTCCTGAGACACACCCTGTTGAAGTTTCCTATGTCCTGCGACATGGGTTTCCTATGTCCTGAACCAGCACACTGTCGCCCCGACCGGTGTGATGTCTCAGGACATCGGAAACCCTCGAACCTACGGGTTCGGGGGTTTCGCACTGTAAGGCGCAGGAAGAGGTGGGTCCATTTCCACGTGGCGCAGCCGGAAGGGCAGCGTAGGACGCGGGTGACATGCGCTGCCACTTGGTCGAACGGCGCGTGCAGGGGTGCATCTACGTGCACCCCTGCCGGGTAGCCAGGCCGATTCCCCCAGGCCCGCCCGGGGCCCTAGCGTCGGAGCCATGAGCAGATCGACAAGGGGAGAGCGCGCCGTGACCACCGCACAGGGCAAGGCCGCCGACCGTACGCCCGCCCGCGGGCGCGCCCTGACCGTTCTCCTGTGGATTCTCCAGGTAGTCGTGGCCGGTTTCTTCCTCATGTCGGCCATGGGCAAGTTCTCGAACGTGGAACCGGCGAAGTCCACGTTCGAGGCCATCGGGTTCGGGGATTGGTTCCGCAACCTGGTGGCCGTACTGGAGGTGGCGGGGGCGGCGGCGCTGTTCGTGCCGCGGCTGGCCGGTCCTGCGGGCCTGGCGCTCGCCGGGCTGATGGTGGGCGCGACGCTGACCGAGTCGTTCGTGTCGGGCGGAGGCGTGGTGATGCCGCTGGCCACGCTCGTGCTCTGCGCCGTGATCGCGTGGGGACGATGGGAGAGCACGACCCGGCTGTGGGCGGCCGTCACCCGGCGGTAAATAAACTGTGTGGTCCCGCTCCCGTCACGGGCAAGGACATGCTCGAACTGTTCGACGACGATCCGATCTCCCGCCCGCTCACCTATCCAGGCCGGATCCCGGCGGCCTCCGGGGTCCTCGCCGACGACGCGTACATGCCGCTCCAGCCTCAGGGCGACGACCCGGGGGAGTGGGGCGTCGCGGGCGAGCCGCTCAGCGCACTGCTGGCACACCGGGGCTGCCTGCCGCTGACGGCTCGCCACCGCGTCGTCGCCGTGGGTTCCAACGCCGCGCCGAGTCAGCTGCGCAGAAAGTTCCTCGGCCACGGCGTACGCCCCGTCGTCCCCATGACGCTCGCCGACGTGCCGGGCATCGCCCCCGGAGTCTCGGCCCACGTGAGCAGGTGGGGTTACGTGCCGGCCGCGCCGATCGACACGCCGGGCGAGACGTCCAGGCTGTTCGTGCTCTGGCTGGACGAGCGCCAGCTCGCCGCCCTCGACCTCACCGAGCCCAACTACACGAGGCGGACGCTCACGCACCCGGTCAGGCTGGAGCCGGGCCCGCACCTCCCGCCACCCTTCGTCTACGCGGGTAAGCACGGCTGCGTCCTGGACGAAGGCCGCCCCCGCCGGCTGACGCCGCAGAGAGCGCTCATCCAGTCCCTCCTGGACGAGATCCCAGGGCTGCGCCAGGTGTGCGGCGACACGCCGGACGACTTCGTGGCCGGCGTCAAGGACGAGAGCGTACGCGCGACGGCGTCCCTCCTCCTCCAGGCAGAGCGGAGCCGCGCGCGGGCCGCCGGATAAAGTCGGGTTCCGTGACTGACACCCGCACTCCCCCGCCCCGGACAGGCGACGAACGGACCGTCCTGAACAACTGGCTCGAATGGCACCGCGGCACCCTGGCGGTCAAGTGCGCGGGCCTCACGGACGAGCAGCTGCGCCTGTGTTCCGCGCCGCCCTCCACGCTGTCGCTGCTGGGCCTGCTCAGGCACATGGCGCACGTCGAACGTTCCTGGTTCCGCCGGGTGCTGAACGGCGAGGACATCCCCAAGCTCTGGGACAAGGACCGCGACAACGACGCCGACTTCAACGGTGCCGGCAAGGCCTCCGTCGAGGAGGCGTTCGCCACGTGGCGGGCCGAGGTCGAGCGGGCCCGCGCGATCTCGGCCGCGACCCCGCTGGACGCCGTCGGCGAGCACAGAGGCTCCGACTGCTCGCACCGCTGGATCCTCGTCCACATGATCGAGGAGTACGCCCGCCACAACGGCCACGCCGACCTGCTGCGCGAGCGCATCGACGGCGCGACGGGCGAGTAGGCCCCCTGTACCTGCCGTCGGCCGAACACCGTCCCCGACGACAGGTACAGGGGGCCGTACCGGAAATGAGGGGTCTGTCAGGGGGCGTCGGCGTGGAAGAGCGCCCAGACGGCCTTGCCGCCGCTCGCCAGCGGGTCCCAGCCCCAGCGCTGGCTGTACGTCTCGACGATGTAGAGGCCGCGCCCGTTCTCCGAGATGAAGTCGGGGTTCTTGGGCCGCGGCACCTCGTCGCTCGGGTCGGCCACCGCCAGCAGCACGTGGGGCGCGACCCGCATCAGCAGCAGCTCGATCCCGCGCCGCCCGCGCGCGTACATCGCGTACCTGACGGCGTTGGTCACCAGCTCCGACACCACCAGCGCGGCGTCGTCGCTCAGGTCGTGCAGGCCCCAGCCGCACAAGGTCGAGCGTGTCACGTCCCTGGCGGTCTTGACCGAGTCGGCCTGGAAGGGCAGCGGGCACGAGGTCGTGTACGGCTTCTCGCCCATGAGAAGGTGGTCGAAACCGACCTCGCGGGTGATCTGCAGGCAATCGGCAGTGGCCAGCGGATCCTCCACCATGCTGCCGATACCTCCCCGTTCAACCTTCGTTAGTGCATGTTTGGCCCAATATGCACCAACCCATCATGGGTCACGCGGCCGGGTCGCTGCAAGACCCAGATGCACGTGCAGTTGCATTGTGCAGGAGCGAGCGGCATCAGCGTGCCGGCCGCTGAATCGGACACGGGGTTGGGACCTTGTCATACCTGGCGATGTGGTGTCACTGTGTGTGCGGACCTTGATAGGAGGAAGCAAGTGACGCAGAACCAGCCGGGTTCCGGGCCGACGGCGCTGCGCATCCTCCTGGGCTCCCAACTGCGCAAGCTCAGGGAAGCGAAGAACGTCACCCGCGAGGAGGCGGGCCACCTCATCCGGGGCTCCGAATCCAAGATCAGCCGCATGGAGCTCGGCCGGGTGGGGTTCAAGGAACGCGACGTGGCGGACCTGCTCACGTTGTACGGCGTCGAGGACCCACAGGCCCGTGACGCCGTGCTCGACCTGGTCGCCACCGCCAACGAGCCGGGCTGGTGGCACCGGTTCAACGACGTCCTGCCCACGTGGTTCCAGGCGTACGTCGGCCTTGAGGAGGCCGCCGCCAGGATCAGAACCTACGAGGTCCAGTTCGTGCCGGGACTGTTGCAGACGAAGGAGTACACCCGGGCCGTGGTGACCGCCGGGGCGGCGGGCATCGGAGCCGAGGAGATCGCCAGGCGGGTGGACCTCCGGCTGGAGCGCCAGCGGATCCTGGACAAGCCCGACGGGCCCATCTTTTGGGCGGTGATCGACGAGGCCGCGTTACGCCGGCCCATCGGCGGCGCCGAGGTGATGAAAGCACAGATCGAGCATCTCATCGAGCTGATGCGCCAGCCCAGCATCACGATTCAGATCATGCCGTTCAGCTTCGGCGGGCACAGCGCGGAGGGCGGGGCATTCAGCATCCTGCGCTTCCCCGACAACGACCTGCCGGACGTCGTGTACGTCGAACAACTCGCCAGCGCCCTCTACCTCGACAAGCGTGAGGACGTGGACAGGTACACCGAGGTGATGGAGCGGCTGTGCGCCGTCAGCACCACCCCGGACGAGACGATCGAGCTGTTGCGGACCATCGCGGACGAGTTCTGAGAGTCGTGACGTCGTTGTCGGGTGTGCATCTGCCCTAGACTGGCAGTCGGCGTTGGATCCCGCCGTGGCGGAGCATGCCCGACACCGCTCATGTGGGCGCGGCGCGTGAGCCGAAACCGATGAGACGCGCCCGCGATCACTCGTAGCATGATCAAGGAGACCATTCCGTGAAGACCGCTGTCGAGGAGCTCAGCCCGACCCGGGTCAAGCTCACCGTCGAGGTGCCGTTCGACGAGCTGCGCCCGAGCATGGATGCGGCATACAAGAAGGTCGCGCAGCAGGTGCGCGTCCCCGGGTTCCGGCCTGGCAAGGTTCCGGCCCGCATCATCGAGCAGCGCTTCGGCCGGGCGGTAGTGCTGGAGGAGACCCTCAACGACGCGGTGCCCAAGCTTTACGGCCAGGCCGTCGACGAGGTTGACGTGTTCCCTGTCAGCCAGCCGGACATCGAGGTCACGAAGATCGACGACGGTGAGCAGATCGAATTCACCGCCGAGGTCGACATCCGGCCCAACTTCGAGGTCCCCGACTACGAGGGCGTCGAGGTCACGGTCGACCCCGCCGAGGTCTCCGACGACGACGTCAACGACCAGCTCGACGCGCTGCGTCAGCGTTTCGCGACACTGACCGGCGTCGAGCGGCCCGCCGCCAACGGCGACTTCGTCGTCATGGACCTGCGCGCCGAGATCGACGGCAAGAACATCGAGGAGCAGCAGGCCAGCGAGGTGTCCTACGAAGTGGGCGCCGGTTCCGTGCTGCAGGGCCTCGACTCCGCGCTCGAGGGCATGTCCGCGGGCGAGGAGAAGAGCTTCAAGACAGAGCTGGTCGGCGGCGACAACGCCGGCGAGGAAGCCGATGTGATCATCAACGTCAAGTCGGTCAAGGAGAAGGTCCTGCCCGAGCTCGACGACGAGTTCGCCCAGCTCGCCAGCGAGTTCGACACGCTGGAGGAGCTCAAGGCCAGCATCCGCG
Source organism: Nonomuraea sp. K271 (assembly GCF_009908215.1). Classification (NCBI taxonomy): domain Bacteria; kingdom Bacillati; phylum Actinomycetota; class Actinomycetes; order Streptosporangiales; family Streptosporangiaceae; genus Nonomuraea; species Nonomuraea sp. K271. The sequence goes on from NZ_JAAAHR010000234.1 coordinate 4,753, forward strand.
AGCAGGCCCGCCGCAACAAGCTGATCGACCAGGTCGTGCAGGCCCGCGACAAGGCGCTCGACGCCCTGCTCGACAAGATCGACATCCCGCTCCCCGACAGCGCGCTCAAGGCCGAGGTCGACGCCCGCAAGCACAACCTCGACCACCAGGTGGCCGAGAGTGGCCTCAGCCGTGAGGCCTTCTTCCGCCTCTACCAGACGACGGAGGAGGAGCGCTTCGCCGAGTTCGAGAGCAGCGCCGCCAAAGCGCTCAAGGTCGGCTTCGTGCTCGACAAGGTCGTCAAGGCCGAGGAGCTGGGCGTCTCCGAGCAGGAGCTGACCAACTTCGTGGTCCGCCGGGCCATGGAGATGGGCGTGCAGCCCAACGAGCTGGCCAAGCACCTCGCCGACAACGACCAGCTCACGCTGGCCATGGTCGAGATCGTCCGTGACAAGGCCAAGTCGGTGATCGGCGACGCCGCCAAGGTGGTCGACACCGAGGGCAACGAGGTCGACCTCAAGGGCATCTACAGCGAGATCAACGGCAGCGAGGCCAATGAGGAAGAGGCCGCCGAGGACGACAGGGCCGACGGCGAGAAGGCCGACGCCTGACGCCTGAGCCGACCGGAGCCCCTGGACCCATCGGTCCGGGGGCTCTGTCATGACCTGACGCATCCGGCACTGGGCGAAGCGCTCAGATGGCTTGTGCGGAGCGAGGGGGATCGCGGGCGTCTGCGGGCGGCGCCCCGGGGCCCATCGCGCGGCACCCGCCCTCTCAGGCCGTCTCGGGGAGGCCGCCGTACGCGTTCCGGGGTCACGCGGGACGAAGACCGGCACAAGCCGAAGAAGCGTAACAGGCAACCATTCGCTCGAACCTGCGCCGTCAGCGAACAGTACGGGGGACCGGGCATGACCTGTAGGCCGGGCGCGTTAGGGTCACAAGCAAAGCCCATCGATTACGACGCATCGGAAGGTGACGCTGTGACCAGCCCGCCGACCTTCTATCAGCCTGAGTCTCGAGGCCGTGAGAACGGCTCCGCCTTCCGGCTTGAGGACCAGCTTTACCAGCGCCTGCTTCGCGAGCGCATCATCGTTCTCGGGCAGGAAGTCAACGACGAGATCGCCAACCGCATCTGCGCAGAGCTGCTGCTGCTCGCGGCCGACGATCCCGACCGCGATATCACGCTCTACATCAACTCGCCCGGTGGCTCGGTGAGTGCGGGCATGGCGATCTACGACATGATGGAATACGTGCCTAACGACGTATCCACGGTCGTCATGGGCATGGCCGCCTCGATGGGGCAGTTCCTGCTGTCCGCCGGCGCCCGTGGCAAGCGTTACGGCCTGCCGCACGCCCGTGTCATGATGCACCAGCCGTCCGGCGGCATCGGCGGCACCGCCGCCGACATCGCCATCCAGGCCGAGCAGATGCTCTACGTGAAGAAGACGCTGGCCGAGCGGATCGCCCACCACACCGGGCAGCCGCTCGAGCAGATCGAGGCCGACTCCGACCGTGACCGCTGGTTCACGGCCGAAGAGGCCAAGGACTACGGCTTCATCGACCACGTGGTGCGCAGTGCACGACAGGTGCCCACGCAGGGCCCGGTCTCCTAGGGGGAGCTGACATGAACATCGAAAGCCGTTACGTTCTCCCCTCCTTCGTCGAGCGCACGTCCTACGGCGTGAAGGAGATGAACCCGTACAACAAGCTCTTCGAGGACCGCATCATCTTCCTCGGAGTGCAGATCGACGACGCGTCGGCCAACGACGTGATGGCCCAGCTGCTGACGCTGGAGTCGCTCGACCCCGACCGTGACATCAGCATCTACATCAACTCGCCCGGCGGCTCGTTCACGGCCATGACGGCGATCTACGACACGATGCAGTTCGTCCGGCCGGAGATCCAGACCGTCTGCCTCGGTCAGGCCGCGTCCGCCGCGGCCGTGCTGCTGGCCGGCGGCACCCCCGGCAAGCGGTTCGCGCTGCCCAACGCCAGGGTGCTGATCCACCAGCCGTCCACCGAGGGCGGCGGTCAGGGCAGCGACATCGAGATCCAGGCCCGCGAGATCCTTCGCATGCGCACCCTCCTCGAGGAGATCGTGGCGAGGCACTCGGGCAAATCCTCCGCCGAAGTCCGCAAGGACATCGAACGCGACAAAATTCTCAACGCGGACGAGGCGAAGGCGTATGGTCTGATCGATGACATCATCCCGTCCAGGAAGAAGCGAGCTCAGGCCGTGGCTTCCTAGACGAGACGTGACGCGCCGGAGCGCTGCCCAATAGGGCACGTTCCGGTGCGACTCGCCGCTAGGGGGCTCACTGAGGGCCCAGAAGACGGTAACGTCGAAACCTGAGCGGTTCGGCCTAGTCCGGAGGATGTCCGGAGACACTGCTCGCGTGAGCAGGGCGGTCCCACGCAAAGGAGTATCTGGGGTGGCACGCATCGGCGACGGGGGAGACCTGCTGAAGTGCTCGTTCTGTGGAAAGAGCCAGAAGCAAGTCAAGAAGCTCATTGCCGGTCCAGGCGTCTACATCTGCGATGAGTGCATCGATCTCTGCAACGAGATCATCGAGGAGGAGCTCTCCGAGTCCTCCGAGCTCAAGTGGGACAACCTGCCCAAGCCGAGGGAGATCTACGAGTTCCTCGACGCCTACGTCATCGGTCAGGACAAGGCGAAGAAGGCGCTCTCGGTGGCGGTCTACAACCACTACAAGCGGGTGCAGTCCGGCGACCGGGGCAGGGATGACGGCCTTGAGCTGGCCAAGAGCAACATCTTGTTGCTCGGGCCGACCGGTTCCGGCAAGACGCTCCTGGCGCAGACCCTGGCGAAGATGCTCAATGTGCCTTTCGCCATCGCCGACGCCACCGCGCTCACCGAGGCCGGCTACGTCGGCGAGGATGTCGAGAACATCCTCCTCAAGCTCATTCAGGCCGCCGACTACGACGTGAAGAAGGCCGAGACCGGCATCATCTACATCGACGAGGTCGACAAGATCGCTCGCAAGAGCGAGAACCCGTCGATCACGCGCGACGTCTCCGGCGAGGGCGTGCAGCAGGCGCTGCTGAAGATTCTGGAGGGCACCACGGCCTCGGTGCCTCCGCAGGGCGGCCGTAAGCACCCCCACCAGGAGTTCATCCAGATCGACACGACCAACGTGCTGTTCATCTGCGGCGGCGCCTTCGCGGGCCTGGAAAAGATCATCGAATCGCGCATCGGCAAGAAGGGCATCGGCTTCAACGCCATCATCCGGTCGAAGGAAGAGGTCGACACCGCCGACGTCTTCGGCGACGTGATGCCGGAGGACCTGCTGAAGTTCGGCATGATCCCCGAGTTCGTCGGCCGCCTGCCCGTCATCACCTCGGTGCACAACCTCGACCGCGAGGCGCTCATCCAGATCCTCACCGAGCCCCGCAACGCGCTGGTCAAGCAATACCGCAAGTTGCTCGAGCTCGACGGCGTCGAGCTGGAGTTCACCGACGGCGCCCTGGAAGCGATCGCCGACCAGGCCATCCTGCGCGGCACCGGCGCTCGCGGGCTGCGCGCCATCCTGGAGGAGGTGCTCCAGTCCGTCATGTACGAAGTGCCCTCCAGGCAAGACGTCGCCCGCGTGGTCATCACCCGCGAGTCCGTGATCGAGCACGCGATCCCGACGCTCGTCCCGCGCGACCAACTCGCCGCCAAGCAGCAGCGCACACCGCGCGAAAAGTCGGCCTGAGCCGCATTCGTTCACGCCGGACGCCCCGTGGTCGCGAACCATGGGGCGTTCTGCTTTCCCGCCTCCCTAGAATTGGTCACTGTGACAACGCCAGAGCTGCCCACCCAATACACCCCGGCCGACGTCGAGACCCGGAGCTACGACCGCTGGGTGTCCGAGGGCTATTTCCACGCCGATCCGGGCAGCACGCGCGAGCCGTACAGCATCGTCGTTCCGCCGCCCAACGTGACGGGCGTCCTGCACATCGGGCACGCGCTCGACCACTCCATCCAGGACGCGCTGACGCGCCGGGCGCGGATGAAGGCCCACGAGACCCTGTGGCTGCCGGGCATGGACCACGCCGGCATCGCCACCCAGAACGTCGTGGAGCGCGAGCTGGCGAAGGAAGGCCTGTCACGCCACGATCTGGGCCGCGATGCGTTCGTCGAGCGGGTCTGGGCGTGGAAGGAGGAGTCCGGGGGCCGCATCCTCGGCCAGATGCGCAAGCTCGGTGACAGCGTCGACTGGTCGCGCGAGCGGTTCACGATGGACCCCGGCCTCTCGCGGGCCGTGCAGACCATGTTCAAGAAGTTGTTCGACGATGGGCTCATCTACCGCGCCGAACGCATCATCAACTGGTGCCCGCGCTGCCTGACCGCGCTGTCCGACATCGAGGTGGAGCACAGCGAGGACGAAGGCGAGCTCGTCTCGATCCGCTACTCCGACGAGATCGTGGTCGCCACCACGCGCGCCGAGACCATGCTCGGTGACACGGCCGTCGCCGTTCACCCCTCCGACGAGCGTTACGCGCACCTGATCGGCACGCTCGTGGAGGTGCCGCTCACCGGCCGCATGATCCCGGTGGTCGCCGACGAGCACGTCGACCCCGAGTTCGGCACCGGAGCGGTCAAGGTGACCCCCGCCCACGACCCCAACGACTTCGAGATCGGGCGGCGTCATTCGCTGCCGTCGCTGACCGTCATGGACGAGCGCGGAGTGATCACCGCGCACGGGCCCTTCCAGGGGCTCGACCGTTTCGAGGCCAGGCCCGCAGTGGTCGCGGCCCTGCGCGCCGAAGGCCGCATCGTCGCCGAGAAGCGGCCCTACCTGCACTCGGTCGGCCACTGCTCGCGCTGCAAGACCGTGGTCGAGCCCCGGCTGTCGCTGCAGTGGTTCGTCAACGTCTCGCCGCTGGCCAAGGCCGCCGGCGACGCCGTCCGCGACGGGCGCACCCGCATCCACCCGCCCGAGCTGGCCAAGCGCTACTTCGACTGGGTCGACGACATGCACGACTGGTGCATCTCCCGCCAGCTGTGGTGGGGCCACCGCATCCCGGTGTGGTACGGCCCGGGCGGCGAGGTCGTCTGCGTGGGCCCCGACGAGGAGCCGCCCGCCGGCTACACGCAGGACCCCGACGTCCTCGACACCTGGTTCTCCTCAGGGCTCTGGCCGTTCTCGACCCTCGGCTGGCCCGACTCGACCCCAGAGCTCCAGCGCTTCTACCCGACCTCCGTGCTGGTCACGGGCTACGACATCCTGTTCTTCTGGGTCGCGCGCATGATGATGTTCGGCCTGTACGCCATGGACGGCGAGCCGCCATTCCGTGTCGTCGCGCTGCACGGCATGGTCCGCGACCAATACGGCAAGAAGATGTCCAAGTCGTTCGGCAACGTGGCCGACCCGCTCGACTGGATCGAGCGCTTCGGCGCCGACGCCACCCGGTTCACGCTGCTGCGCGGCGCCAATCCCGGCGCCGACGTCGCGGTGAGCGAGGAGTGGGCGGCCGGTTCCCGCAACTTCTGCAACAAGATCTGGAACGCCACCCGCTTCGCCCTGATGAACGGCGCCGCCGTGGGCTCCCTCGACGACGCGCGGTTGACCCCGGCGGACCGGTGGATCCTCTCGCGCCTGCAGACGGTCATCACGGCCGTTGACGCGGCCTTCGAGGAGTTCGAGTTCGCCAAGGCCTCCGACCTGCTCTACCACTTCGCCTGGGACGAGGTCTGCGACTGGTATCTCGAACTGGCCAAGATCCAGCTCGGTGAGGGCCTGGAGCACACCCGGCTCGTGCTCGGCCACGTGCTCGACGCGCTGCTACGGCTGCTGCACCCGCTGACGCCGTTCGTGACCGAGGAGTTGTGGCGGGCCGTTACCCGCGGCGAGTCCGTGGTCGTGGCGCCGTGGCCGAAGGCCGACCCCCGCTACGCCGACGCCGCGGCCGAGGCCGAGATCGGTGCGCTGCAGGAGCTGGTGACGGAGGTGCGCAGGTTCCGCTCAGACCAAGGGCTCAAGCCCGGCCAGAAGGTGGCCGCCCGCCTCGGGCTGGCCGGCACGCCGCTGGCCGGACAGGAGACGGCCATCCGCGCGCTGCTGCGCCTGACCGAGCCGGCGGAGTCGTTCAACGCCACGGCGCGGTTCACCGTGGGCAAGGTGAGCGTGGAGATCGACACGGCGGGCGCCATCGACGTTGTGGCCGAGCGTAAGCGGCTGGAGAAGGACCTCGCAGCCGCGCGCAAGGAAGGCGCGCAGGCGGCGGCCAAGCTGGGCAACGAGCAGTTCATGGCCAAGGCGCCGGATGACGTGGTGGCCAAGGTGCGGGGCCGCGCCGAGCAGGCGTCCGCCGACATCGCGCGGCTCGAGGCACAGCTCGCCCGGCTCGGGGTTTGAGACACAGCCCCGACGGGAAAGCCTATTCGTTACCTGAGAACGGGACCTTCGACCCCGTCGGGGCTGCTACAGTTTTCCAAGCGGGGCAGTCAACCCCGACATCCTTCCTGATCACACCTCGATTTCTGGGCGGTCCAGCCACGCGATTGGACAGCGGCCGGATGTTGGAGTAAGTTAAGAGGGTTGCCTCCAAGTGGGGCACGTCCTAAAGATCCCGAATCGGGCGGTTTGACAAGGATCGTCCATATCGGGTAATCTTGAGGAAACGAAGTGTGTAAGCCTCCGCGGCAGGGTCGGTAAAGATCTTGACGGGGATGTATGCGTGCGTTTCTTGAGAACTCAACAGTGTGTTAAAAGCCAGTGCATGATGCACAACCCCGTCCATCGGCCCTTTTGTGGCTGGTGTTGACGGATTCCTTTTTGTTAGTTGGGTTCA